>NZ_JAPVYF010000003.1:0-135163 GCF_041431705.1 Streptococcus sp. 27098_8_74 | reverse complement strand
ACAATAAAATAAAAACCGAGTGATGTCATCAGGAAGACTGGTGATTGACGGACTTCTGGAGAGATCTTGAAGCAGCCTTAGCTGTAAACAAGACACCGAAGGGGCAAGGGGTAACAACCGAAACTCTCAGGTAAAAGGACAGAAAGCATCGCAAGTTTATTTACTTGTAGTAATAGCTTTGTATTCTCAGAGGTCTGGTTAAGCCAAACCTCTTTTTTGACGTCTCGGTTAAAGGAGATTGTTACATTCATGTTAGACTTTTTTACTACCATTGATGATTTTGTCTGGGGTCCACCACTTTTGGTCCTTCTTGTAGGAACTGGGATTTACCTTACGCTTCGTCTTGGACTTTTGCAAGTTCTTCGTCTTCCTAAAGCTTTTAAACTTATCTTTGCTGAAGATAAAGGGGAAGGTGATATTTCTAGTTTTGCAGCCCTTGCGACAGCTCTTGCTGCAACTGTTGGTACAGGTAACATTGTTGGGGTAGCTACAGCCATCAAAACTGGTGGACCTGGTGCCCTTTTCTGGATGTGGATTGCCGCTTTCTTTGGTATGGCAACCAAATATTCCGAAGGTCTTTTGGCTATTAAATTCCGTACACTTGACGACCAAGGTAATGTATCTGGTGGTCCAATGTATTACATCACACACGGTTTCTCTGGAAAATGGCAAATATTTGCTAAACCTTTGGCCTACTTCTTTGCCTTTGCAGGTGTCCTTGTTGCATGGTTGGGGATTGGTACTTTCTCTCAAGTTAACTCAATCACCGCCTCACTTCAAAACAGCTTTGACTGGTCACCAAAAATCGTAAGTATCTTACTTGCTCTTATAACTGCTGCCATCATTTTTGGTGGTATCCAATCTATCTCTAAAGTTTCTGAAAAGGTCGTACCATTTATGGCTGGACTTTATATCCTAGCAGCTCTTGTGGTTATCTTTACAAACTTTAATCAACTTTTACCAGTTCTTGAAATGGTCTTCCAATCTGCCTTTACTGGGAAAGCAGCCGTAGGTGGTTTTGCTGGTGCAACAGTCATGGTCGCTATGCGACTTGGTATTGCGCGTGGTGTCTTCTCAAATGAGTCAGGTCTTGGATCAGCTCCTATCGCTGCCGCCGCCGCTAAGACCGAAGAACCTGTTGAACAAGGTTTGATTTCGATGACAGGTACTTTCATTGATACGATTATCATCTGTACACTTACAGGTCTTGCTATCCTTGTAACTGGTCAATGGTCAGGTAGCCTAGAAGGTGCCCCAATGACACAAGCCGCCTTCTCTTCTGTTTTTGGTACATTTGGTGAAATTGCCTTAACACTTTCTTTAGTTCTCTTTGCCTTTACAACAATCTTGGGTTGGTCTTACTATGGTGAACGTTGTTTCGAATTCATTTTCAAATCAACTAAATTCCTTCCACTCTACCGCTTCATTTTTGTGGTTATGGTTGCTCTTGGTGGTTACCTCACACTTGATGTTGTTTGGAAAATTGCAGATATCGTAAACGGCTTGATGGCATTGCCTAACTTGATTGCCCTCCTAGTGCTTTCACCAATCATCATTAAAGAAACCAAATCATACTTTGAACGCCACAAATAAACAAAAAGAGCTCAGGCTCTTTTTTCTTGGCTTTATCAGCACCAATCCTTGCGACTACTGCTCTTTTGCGTTACAATGAAATTAAATCATTTTAAAACTTATACAGAAAAAATCCAAAGGAATAACTATGTCAATTACCAAAGAATTTGATACGATTACTGCCATTTCAACGCCCTTAGGTGAAGGTGCTATCGGTATCGTTCGCTTATCTGGAACCGATGCTATTGCTATTGCTAATAAAGTTTTCAAAGGAAGAGATCTAGAAACGGTTGCTTCACATACTATCAATTACGGCCATATTGTCGAAAATGAGGAAACCATTGATGAAGTCATGGTAAGTGTTATGCGTGCGCCAAAGACCTTTACGCGTGAGGATGTCGTGGAGATCAACACTCACGGTGGGGTTGCTGTGACTAATGAAATCCTCCAACTCCTTATTCGTTCTGGAGCTCGTATGGCTGAGCCTGGAGAATTCACCAAACGTGCCTTTTTGAATGGTCGTGTGGACTTGACTCAGGCCGAAGCTGTTATGGATTTGATTCGTGCTAAAACTGATAAGGCTATGGCCGTTGCCGTCTCTCAACTTGATGGGTCGCTCAAGGATCTCATTAACAACACTCGCCAAGAAATCCTTAACACCTTGGCTCAAGTCGAAGTGAATATTGATTACCCAGAATATGATGATGTTGAAGAAGTCACCACAGCTCTTGTCCGTGAAAAAACGCAAGAGTTCCAAGCACTTTTAGAAAATCTTCTTGCCACTGCTAAACGAGGAAAAATCCTACGAGAAGGCCTTTCAACGGCAATCATTGGTCGTCCAAATGTCGGAAAATCTAGTCTTCTTAACAATCTCCTACGCGAGGAGAAAGCTATCGTAACAGACATTGAAGGTACCACCCGTGATGTCATTGAAGAATACGTTAATATCAAGGGTGTTCCACTTAAGTTAATCGATACTGCTGGTATTCGAGACACAGATGATGTGGTTGAAAAGATTGGTGTTGAGCGTTCCAAGAAAGCTCTCGAAGAGGCTGACCTGGTTCTCCTTGTGCTTAATAGCTCTGAACCGTTAACAGAGCAAGACCGTACATTATTAGAAATCAGTCAAAATAGCAATCGCATCATTCTTCTAAATAAGACAGACCTACCACAAGCAATCCAAATGGAAGAGCTTCCCAAAGATGTCATTCCAATTTCAGTCCTCAAGAATGAAAATATTGACAAAATCGAAGATCGCATCAATCAGCTCTTCTTTGATAATGCTGGCCTAGTGGAGAAAGATGCTACTTATCTCTCAAATGCCCGTCACATTTCACTCATTGAAAAAGCTCTCGAAAGTCTTGAAGCAGTCAATCAAGGTCTTGAATTAGGCATGCCTGTTGACCTCTTACAGGTTGATATGACACGCACCTGGGAAGTTTTAGGAGAAATTACTGGTGACGCCGCCCCAGATGAACTCATTACACAACTCTTTAGTCAGTTCTGTCTAGGAAAATAAACATAACTAAATTTATGTAAAAAGGATGCTTAGTCATCTTTTTATTTTGCATACTTAAATACAGAAATAAAATTATGTAAACTTAAAACTACCAATACTATAAGACGATTAACTCATGCTTTTTAAGAAAGAAAATGCTATCATGGTATTATCCTATGATTTTGAAAGGTTAATCATGAGTCAAGCAGCTACTGATACTGATTTTAAACATTTGATAGATTTTGATGATAATCTGCTTCCGTTTCGACTGGCGGAAACTATGGTCGAAAATGGACGTCCTGATATTTTATTTCATTGGCATCCTGAGCTTGAAATACAGTATGTTTATGAGGGGACAGCTCGCTATCATATTGATTATGACTATTTTGACAGTCAGGCTGGAGATATTTTTTTGATATGTCCTAATGAGCTTCATTCGATTCATCCCATAGATAATCAGTCTCATCATACTGATACCCTTCATTTTCATTTGGATATGTTGGGACAGTCTCTGGTGGATCTGCTTAGTCTCCGTTATCTTCAGCCCTTACAGAATTCCAATTTTAAGTTTAAACAATGTCTAAGACCATCAGACGAGGGTTATACGGAAATTAAAGCACTTCTCTTCGAGATTTTTAGGATAATTCGTCAGAAAGATCGTCACTATGAACTTCTTCTCAAGTCAAAACTAGAGGAATTAATCTATCTCTTCTACTTCTATCGCTTGGTAGAGCGAAAGACTTCTGATGATCATTATCGTAAGAATGAAAAAATTCGGGAAATTATTGATTACATTAACCAGCATTATGCCGAAAATCTCACTATTGATAAGTTGTCATTGCTTATGGGGTATAGTAAGACTCACTTTATGACGATTTTTAAGCAACAAACTGGTACCTCTTGTACCGAATTTATCATTCAAGCAAGACTTAATGCTGCTTGTGAAGAGCTCCGTAATAGTGTTAAACCAGTTTTGGAAATTGCTACTGATGTTGGTTTTAACAATTTATCAAATTTCAACCGTCAATTTAAACACTATTACGACCAAACACCAAGTCAGTATCGAAAAACACATAGCAACAACAAGAAAACAAAAAAGAGTTAGCCAAATGGTTAACTCTTTTTTTATCTGCAAACTTCTTAGTATTTCTCTTTACCTTTGTGTTTTCCACTAAGTCCAAAGAGAGTTAGCAGCATACCAAGTCCGAGGAGCCCAGCGTGTGAGGCCTTGTCACCTGTTGTAGGAAGAACTTCAGTTTGAGCAGAAGCTTCTGCCACTTTTTCTGTTTCTTTAAGTGCTTCGTTTCTTGTTGAAACGAAGAATACTTTACCATTAGGTGTCGTTACTACTTTAGATACAACTGGTTTAGTTGTTTTAAGGTCTTCAGCAACGCTAGATGGCGTAACAGGACTCAATGGATTAAGTGTAGGGTCTTCTGCATTTTCTTTGTTGTTCAAGGCAGCAAAATCAGCACTTGAAATAGAAATGGTACGTGAGTTTGGATTGATAACTGCATACTTAGATAGGTCTGCACGTGTCAAGTAATCCGCAAAGACGGTATCCATTGAAGGACCTTCTTCACGAGGACCGCCCAACATTGTGAAGCCATCACCACCAGCAGCCAAGAAGTCATTCGTTACAAGGTAGTAAGTTCCGTTTGTGTTGAGTGGTTTATAGACACCAGTTTCTGGATCCAAAATGTCAATTGACAAGATACGTTTTTCAGCTGGAAGAGTTGTGTCATAGTAAACACGAGCTCCTGAGACTTGAAGGAAACCACCAGATGGTTCAAGAAGAGGTTGACCATTTTCATCCAGAACAGTTTTACCGCTTTCGTCAACTTGGAGAATAGAACCAAGAGATTTGACAAACATATCATGGATATTTTGACCTGTTACTTGAATTTGAGCAACTGAGTTACCAAATGGAAGAACGGCAATGATATCACCTTTAGTAATTGGCTTGTCTTTGGCGATTGTTTCACGAAGACCACCACCATTTGTCACGGCAAGGTTAGACTTGTGTGTGAAAGCTGATTGTCCGTAATCTAAGAGAGCATCAGCGACCACATTACCAAGGTTGGTTTCACGAACACGAACATCCATACGGTCACCGCTAAGTTTAACAGGGCTATTTTCGATAACGACTTTCGAAGAATCTGCCTTGTACTTAGCTTGGATATCATCAATCATAGCTTTAACTGTTGGGTTAACTTGATAATTCTTCTTAGCTTCGTCATGTGAAATCACGCCATGTGACAAGACACGGTCAGAATTATAAACGACGCGACCAACATTGTTAAGGTAGCTACCAGTTTGGTTGTAAGTAACGTTATCACCGTATGTCGCTGTGTGGAGAGTGTGTGAGTGACCATCAAGGACAAGAACACGTTTTCCTTTCAAAGGGGCATAATTTGAAAGAGCTTCTGCCAAAGTTGATCCACGCCATTCAACTGGAGTTGTTGTATCAATACCCAAGTGACTAAGGACAACATAAGTCTTATATTCCTTACCTTCGGCACGGGCATTTGATTCCACTTGGTCAACAACAGCCTTAACCTCAGTAATAGGATCAGTGAAAGAGACGCCAGGAATGTTACGAGGGTGTGTCTTAGTAGCTGTCTCAGGTGTCGTAACACCAATAACAACTACTTCATCTCCATCAACACCAGGTGTTTTGTCAACGATTGTAGATGGTTGGAAAAGACGGACGCCATCTACATATACGTTAGATGTGATGATTGGGAAATTGATTTGTTTGCTCAAACGACGCAATTGGTCAAGACCAAAGTCAAACTCATGGTTACCCACTGTCATGGCATCAAAACCAACAGCATTCATGACGCTTGCCATGTCTTCACCTTTAGAACTGTTTGAGATTGGAAGTCCTTGGAATGAGTCCCCGGAGTCAAAGACAAGGGTTGTTCCTTTTGAACGAGAATCATTTACGATACCAGACAAAAGGGCATCACCAATAACTCCGTTACGATCATCTTCAACCATACGACCGTGAACATCGTTGGTGTGAAGGACAGTTACAGTGTCGTTGCTGGCACTTGTGCTAGCATTTGTCACGACTTCTGTTGTAGGAGTTGCGGCTGCAGTTGCTGTTTCACTTGCTGTAGCAGAAGGTGTTTCGCTTGTTTCAGCTGTTGAAGCAGTAACAACTGATGTTGAACTAGCTACTGGTGCTGCAGACTCGCTAGATGCAGTTGTTGCTACAGTAGATGTCGCATTGGTAGTTGCCTCTGTAGCTACTACTTCAGTGCTTGGTGCTGTTACACCTGCATGAGTTTCTACCTCGTCAGCATGGACAGCATTGGCCAAGATGGCAGTTGAGACAAGTAGGGTTGATAGGGTCGTTGCAACGACTGTTTTCTTCTTCATTCCAAAATACCTTTCTGATTGTTAAATCGTTTTTATTATACCACATTTATAAGATTAGAATTAAATAAATTTCAATGTTTTATTAGATAATAAAACAATTTTTTAATAATCAATAGGTAGCTAAACGTTTTTCAAGATAGCCTTGAAGCAGTTCAAAAGTAAAGCTCAAAGTCCAGTAAATAAGGGCGATTAGGATATACATAGACATGTAGTCATACTCACGCCCACCGATAATCTTAGCATTTTGGAAAATGTCAGGCACTGTAATCATAGCCGCCAACGAGGAACTCTTTACCATGTCAATGATGACATTACCAAGAGGTGCTACTGCTATACGCATGGCCTGAGGTAAGATAATTCGACGGATAATAGACTTCTTAGGAAGACCAAGAGAGCGAGCGGCTTCCCACTGCCCCTTATCTACGGCAGCTATGGATGAACGAAAAATCTCTGCCATATAAGCGGCACTAACACAGGAGAAACCAATAAAGGCACAAAGAAGGGCGGGCAGCTGAACACCAACGTAAGGCAGACCAAAGTAAAGAATGAAGAGGACAACCAACATTGGGACTCCACGCATGATGGAAATATAAACACGGGCAGGATACTTCAACCAAGGCTTTTGCGACATCCGCATAAAGGCAAGGATGATGGCAAATACATTCCCTACCATAAAGCTTAAAAGGGAAATCCCCAAAGTATAGGGCAAACCTGATAGGACATAGGGAATGCTTTTTAGAATCAGTGAAAAATCAATAATCATAAGTCTATCTTTCTAAACATTTCTTTAGCAAATAAGCGATCCAATCGGATCGCTCATATTATTCAACATCAGAGATGTCAATCTCAGTGTAGTCAACTTTTGTTTTCTTTGTAACGTCTTGACCAGCAAAGAACTTCTCTGAAATCTTGGTAAGGGTACCATCTTTCTTCATGTCTTTGATGGCTTTATTAACTTTTTCTTGAAGGGTTTTATTCTTCAATGAGAAAGTAAAGCTTGTTGAGTAAGGGTTGCTGTAGATACCATCGTTGATCTTAACAGGGTACTTATCTTTGATAGCGGCTACTGCCATCTTTTGCAAATAGTAATCGTTGACGATAACGTCTGTACGACCATTTACCAGGTCTTGCATATAAACGTCATTGGTAACATTATCATATACGACGAGTTCAGCACCCATTTTTTTGGCAATCTTCATGTACTTGGTACTTGCAGCACCGGCTGCTTTCTTGCCTTTGAGGTCCTTCCATGAAGAAATTCCTGAGTTATCCGATTTACGGACTACCATGGATGTAAATGAATACTTGTATGGTTCAGAACGCAAGAATTTTTTAACGTTCTTGTTGTCGTCTTCGAGTGAGTAGTTGGCGATATCTACTTGACCACTATTTACAGCAGTAAGCATGCCATCCACGCCCATCTCCGTGAAGTCAATTTTCAACTTAAGACGTTTTCCAACTTCTTTGAGAATCTCAACGTCATAACCAGTCAAATTGTTCTTATCATCGTGGTAGCTTTGTGGGTAAAGTGTTCCAGCAGTCGCAACCTTGATGCTCCCACGTTTCTCAATCTTTTCCCAGTTCTTCTCACCTGTACTTTGTGATGAGCAGGCAACCAAAAAGACCGCAGCCAAAATTAGGCTAAATACGGCGAAAAATCTCTTTTTCATCTATGTGTCTCCTTAAAAGATAAAATTAAGTTAAAAACTTATAATCTTAGCCTACACTATTTGAAAGGGTTTCACAAAATATTGAACCGGAAATGAGAATGTCTAGCTAAAAAACGAACGTTCTTCTATCTGTTGGGCCAATTGTAAGATGAGGTCTTCTCTTCCCTTGGCAGCTGTCAGTTGAACACCGAGTGAGAGACCCAGCTCGTCCCGATAGACAGGTAAAGAAATCGATGGTTGTCCCGTCAGGTTAGCTTGTTGCGTGAAAGGCGTCCAGTCTAAGCTGTCCGCAAACATTTCCCAAATAAGTTCCTGTTGCTTTGGCCAATCAAAATCAGCCATATGTTTGAGTTGATTTTGTAAGTTTTCAGAAAGGGCAAACTGTCCATGCTTAGGTGCCACATCCGCAACTGTTGGTGTTAGAAGAATATCGTAAGTCTCATGAAAATTCGCCATCTGATGGCTATACTGATCCCACTGGGCTAGAATTTTAGAGTAAATTATAGCAGGAATCTTTTGCCCAGATTGGAAAATAGCCCAAGTCATCAACTCCATATCTTCAAAGGTCATCTTCCGTCCTAAACCAGCCTTTATGGAATCAAACATAGCAGCCGTCTCGACACTATTCATGATGTAGTAAGACTGCATAGCTTCAATCCCATTCAAGGGCTGATTGCTGATTTCATGCACATGATGTCCGAGACTTTCCAATGCTCTAGCAGCCTTTTTTGTCGCCGCAATAGCAGATTCTGACACCTTATCACCAATAGGAGAGACAGTCGAAAAGGCAATCTTCAAAGGTCTAATAGGTTCTTCTAAAGACACTTTGCTAAGTTTCGGTAAGATAAAAGGACTTTCCATCTGACACGTCTGCATGTGGTAGAGCAAGCGTTTTGTATCGCGTACAGTCTTAGTTAAAGCAAACTGGACAGAGGCTCCCTGCCAGCCACGGAAAGAATTAGGACCGACAGGAATCCGTCCTCTGCTAGGCTTAAGCCCGATAAGTCCGTTAAAGGAAGCTGGAATACGGATAGATCCTCCACCGTCACTAGCCGGTGCCAAGGGAGAAATTCCAGAACTCACAAGAGCTGCCGCACCACCACTTGATCCGCCAGCATTACGTGTCACATCGTCAGGCAGATTAACAGGACCATGAATCTGAGCATCACTGATATTTTTGAAACCAAACTCAGGAGTGCTAGAACGTCCTAAAATAATAAAGCCCAATTCCTCAAGTTTCTTAACATAATTATCGCTTTCCTTAGCTCGATAACTTGTAAATAGGCGAGAACCCGCTGATGACGGCTCACCAGCTTGCTCTTGACCCAAATCCTTTAGGAAAATCGGAACTCCAGCAAATGGTTTATCTGATAAGTCTCTAGTTTCTGCTTCTTTCAATGCTTTATCGTAGCGTTGACTGACGATAGCATTGATTTTAGGATTCGTCCTCTCTGCTTCACGAATGGTAGCCTCCACTAGTTCTCGGGGACTGACCGCCTTATTTTGAACAGCTTCAGCCATTGCCGTTGCATCTGACCACTCATTAATTGTCATCTTATACTCTCCCTGCTTATCTTTTCCTAAATTATACTAAAAAAAGCGAAACGCCTAAAACGTTCCGCCTTAAATCTTGATAATTAGTCTTGCCAAGTCTCTTGATTTTCTTTGAATTTCTTCAAAAGTTGAAGTCCATCTGCTGTGATGTAGCCTTGAACTTTAGCGACTTTGATCAACTCAGTGTAGTTTGAAAGAGTAACCAATTTCACACCAGCATCCGCAAAGTTTTTCTCAGCTTTTGGCAATTCGTAAGTGAAGATAGCCACAACACCGATAACATCAGCCCCTTCACGCTCTGCAGCTGCTACAGCATCAAGTACTGAACCACCAGTTGAAATCAAGTCTTCAACAACAACCATTTTTTCGCCTTTAACCACACGACCTTCGATTTGGTTACCAGCACCATGATCTTTTGGTTTGCTACGGATGTAGGCAAACGGAAGGTTCATCTTGTCAGCGATAATCGCACCGTGAGGAATACCAGCAGTTGCAGTACCTGCAATCACTTCTACTTCAGGGAATTCTTCTTTAATCTTTTCCACAAAACCATTTTCAATAAGTGTACGAGTTTCAGGGTAAGATAAAGTGATACGGTTGTCTGTGTAGATTGGTGATTTGATTCCTGATGCCCATGTAAATGGTTCTTCAGGTTTAAGGTAAACAGCCTTGATATCAAGCAAGTCAGATGCGATTTGTGATGCTAATGTCATAATTATTATCCTCCGTAAAGCGTTTTCTATTCTTTATTATAACCTAATTCCATCTATTTTCCTATGAAATAAGGTCTTTTTGAAAATTTATTGACCCTTCCATTGGGTCTTGATGTCGTGATAAGCTGCTACTGGATCATCAGCTTGTGTAATTGGACGACCAACAACAATGTAATCTGAACCAATTTGACGGGCATCGGCAGGTGTCATGACACGTTTTTGGTCACCAACTGCTGCTCCTGCTGGACGGATACCAGGTGTCAAACAAACGAAATATTCATTTGTTGCTTCTTTGATTTTCGCTACTTCGTGTGCTGAGCAGACAACACCATCAAGACCTGCTTCAGCAGTCTTCTTAGCATAATGAACCACTGATTCTTGAAGTGTGGTTTGGATATTTTGAAAATCACGCATTTGCTCTTCAGAGGTGGAGGTCAACTGTGTTACAGCAATCAAGATTGGACCATCTCCCAAGCCCTCACGCGCAGCCTTCATCATTTCCACACCACCAGCCGCATGCACATTAGTCATATCAACGCCAAGGTTAGACAAGACACGCATAGCTGATTTCACAGTATTTGGAATATCGTGAAGCTTAAGGTCAAGAAAAACACTATGACCAAGCTCTTTAACGTAGCGCACAATCTCAGGCCCAGCCGCATAGTAGAGCTCCATACCAATCTTCACATAGAGCTTTTCATCAGCAGGAAACTTAGCAAGGAAAGCCTTCACATCCTCAAAAGTCGGGAAATCAAGGGCAATAACAGGACGATTTTCTCTCATTTCTTATATCCTTTCACACAAAAAACCTCCGCCAGTCAGCGAAGGTTGCACGAAAATAGGGCAGTCCCTACCCTTTAGTGATGCCGTAGCATCTCAGTACACCTTTCTCGCCTCTCTGGACTCGATTAAAGGTTCAGTTCAATTTGTTCCATTATAGCGCTTTTATGAGGGAATGTCAAAGGGGGTATCTTTAATCTCTATCCTGTAGTACATTAATGAAATTTTTAAAACTTATTTCAAAGTCTTTAGAAACCTATATATTCATATTTCATTCTTAATTCTTGGTAGATATAATATCTTAAAACTTCTCGAAGAAGCAATGTTGTTTCGTACATCTCACTGATATCTGTTATCAATTTTGGATATTTATCCTTCGAATCACCGTGAGTATAATAATTGCGTGTTTGAGTTAATTTTTTTATCAGCAATTCTCTCTCTACATTTGAAAAAATTTTAGACTGATTAAGCTCATCTATTGAATCAAATAAATTTTTCAACCGTTCAGAAAGACTTGGTTCTTTCTTATTAAATTTCAATCTATTTCTAAACTTACCTCTAACCTCCTCTAAGAGATTTGTATTTATAAAATTGAGCAAACATCGTTTTTGTTCTTCTTCAATATCAGATAAACGTTGCGGTATTTTAAAATTCTTAAAATTTCTTGAATATACTTCTAGATTTCTGATTGCATCAACCAACTGATTTTCCAAGAATAAGTTACCATGAAGATTTTTTGAAAATTGTTTAACTATAAAATCAAGTTCCTCAGATTTATCAAACCAATGATTTAAAATAGCTTCAAAATTATTCTCTAATCTCTTTAAAGAGATATCTTGCTGAGAATTTGATTTCCATTTTTTAGACTTTCTAGCATGTTGCACAAAGAATTTTCCTTTTGTCAGTGGCAAACGTTTATCATCTACCATTTTATAATCAACTAGAAATTCAATATTAGTAAAAGACAAAGGTATATTTGATAAAATTTCAATAAGGTCCTTAATCTTGCATGAAGCATGATAAAAATCATTAAAAAGTCTTTTTTTTGAATCAGCTGAAGTAAGTTTAATAAAATAATCACTTGTAAATGATATGTTTGTAAACGAAGAATGTAGTATTGCTGAATCCTCAAAGTTCATTCCTACTGATTTTATTAACGCTTTTGTTGATTGATATTTATGTACTGCACTCTTAAAAATAGTTTGATTCTTATCACGCTTAATGGTCACCAGTGATTTGGCAATCCATTCCTCAATGTGTTCGAAACTAAATTTAAATTCTTTTACTTTTTCAGAATCTAATTCATTTATTAATTTCTTAAAGGCTTCTGAATTATAGTCAAAGTTTTCTACTTCATTATAAAATACACTGTAGATTTTAAAGTCTTTAACTCTATATTTAGTTATTGAAAAACCAGGATATGATAAATATACCATCGGTTCTCCATAAGTGTTTAAAATTAAAATATTGCCATCACTAGTGAATCCATATATTTTTTCCAAATGCTTGCCAAGATTAAAAGAAATACCTAGGTCCTCTTCAAATTCGCCAAATAATTCTAATACAATTTCTCTTGAAGAATAATGTAAAATACCGCTCAAATTATTCTTACTATTGAAATTATCTGGACATTCTGAAAAATAACCTTTTATATCAAACTCTTTGTCCCAAGTATAATCTTTAAATTTCATAATGCTCCTTTTATTTTTTTAAACGTTTTTCTGAGTTTCTAAATTTAAAAAATCAAATACATAGCTTCAAGAAATTACAATACAAAAAATCTTTTATCTATCAATAATGATATTATACTCCAAGAATACTTAGTATTTCTAGAAAAAATAGTTCACCCATTCGAGGTAGAATACTAACTAATATATAGATATAATCTGGCATTAACTGAACTTCGATTATTTAAACGCCTTTATAATGATATATTTTATTCACAACGCTAGAGAAAGAATTGAACATAAAGTCACCAATAAAAAAGATGGAAGTTTTAGTTTCCATCTTTTTACTTTTAAATCAATTATTCTATTTCCCCAACAAGTCTGTTCGAACTTCCTTACGCAAGTCTTCAAGTGTTGTGATACCGTACTTGTCCATGACTTCAGGGAGGCGATCGATGATTTTAGGGCAGGCATAGGGATCTGCGAAGTTGGCTGTTCCGACACCGATGGCTGAGGCACCAGCGATGAACATTTCGATAGCTGCTTCGGCACTGTCGACTCCCCCCATACCGATGATTGGAAGGTCTGAAGCTAGAGCAACTTGGCGGATAAGTTTAAGGGCTACTGGAAAGACGGCTGGCCCAGACATACCACCTTGACCGTTGGCAATGATAGGTTTGCGAGTAGCCAAGTCATAGCGTGTTCCGACCAAGGTGTTAATCATGGTGAAACCAGTCGCACCGGCATCTTCGACTGCTTTGGCGACACTTGTGATATCAGCCACGCTCGGTGTCAGTTTGACATAGACGGGCACATCAGAGTGAGAGACGCTGGCTTTTACTGCCGCATAGGCAAGCTCTGGAACTTGTCCGATGAGTAGGCCGTTATTGCCATGGTCCACGTTTGGACACGAGATGTTGAGCTCGATCGCCTTGACGTTGCTGGCTTTGGAAATCTTATGAGACACTTCTGCATATTCTTCGTTTGAAAATCCAGCTACATTGGCAATGATTGGAAGCTCAGGATAATGCTCCTGCAACCAAGGGAGTTTTTCAGACAAGACAGCATCAACACCAGGGTTTTGCAAGCCAATGGCATTGAGCATGCCTGATGGTGTTTCCGCCACACGGGGTGTTGGATTACCAAAACGAGGGTTGGCGGTAGTAGCCTTAATCATGATTGACCCTAGTTTATCCAAATCATAATACTTGGCATACTCTTGACCAAAACCAAAGCAACCTGAGGCTGGAATAATAGGATTTTTCAAGTCGAGCCCTGGAAGGCTAATAGCTAAACGATTTTTTGAATTCATCTCTGACATAGTAACCTCCTAGACGATGACTTTTCCAGTAGGGAAAACTGGCCCTTCTTCACAAACACGAAGATTTTTGGCGTCCGACTCTCCTTTAACGTGAACCACACAGGCATAGCAAGCGCCCATACCACAAGCCATGCGGGCTTCCATAGAAACATAGGCGTGAGGGTGATTTTCAAACTTGCTATCGACATATTTAAGCATGCCTGGGGCTCCGCAACTATACACGGCATCTGGTGTCCAGTCGAAACCATCAATAACTGTCGAAACGTAACCCTTGATACCGTATGAACCGTCATCAGTCGTCACGTAGACTTCACCACAAGCTCTGAGTTTATCCTCCAAAATGACAGCATCCTTATTGGCAAAACCAATGACTGATACAACTTCCACTCCCTTAGCCTTCAACTGTTTAGCTGTCTCAACCAAAGGTGGCACACCAATACCTCCACCAACTAGGAGGGCTTTCTGCCCAGCCTCAATAACTGAAATATCAAAACCATTTCCCTGAGGGCCCATGGTATCGATGGTTTGCCCAGCTACCATCTTAGACAGAATAGCTGTTCCCTCGCGTTCCACTCGATAGACAATGGTTGCCTCTTTCTTGTCATAGTCAATCTCTGAAATGGAAATCGGACGACGAAGGAGTTTGCTTGGGTCTGGCACTTTGAGATGGACGAACTGTCCAACCTGCATATCTGCAACCATCTCTCCCTTAAGCACCATCTCGAAAATACGAGGTGCAATCTCACGCTGACTCACAATGGTTAAATCTTCAACTAAAATCATGACAACCCTTTCTAAACTGCAAAATGTCATCAAAAAAACCTCGCCACATGGCAAGGTCGCACAAAAAATCACAGGAGAGCCCTGCTGTTTCACTCTGTCCGACCTTTTAAGCCTCTCTGGACTCATTTAAAGGTTATTTTGTGATTATTATAACCGTTTTCAAGACGGATGTCAAAGGAGAAAAGAAAAAACCAAAGCTCTAAAAACTAAGCTAAGGTCTCTCCAGCCTATAACTAGGCCCTCTGTTTGATACGTTCTCAATCATCTCATAGGGTAACATAAATTATCAATATTCCTAACAATAGGTGTTAAGAATATTGGATAACCGTCTTAAAATAAGATTATTGGAACAATCTGTCGTAAACCATAGTATGAGCCAACTGTTGACCATCGCCACCCAACAAATCAACCAAGGCATAGGCAAAGGCTAGGGCTGTTCCGGCACCACGGCTAGTGACAATATTGCCATCAACAACCACCAAGTCAGTTTGATGCTCGCCAGATGCAATTTGTTCTTCAACACCTGGGAAACATGTGAATTTGCGACCTTCAAGAAGACCAGCACGTTCGAGAACAATTGGTGCTGCACAAATGGCAACAACGTATTTTCCAGCTTTTGAAGCTTCTTGAAGAGAGGCAATCAAGGCTTGGTTGTCGCGTAGATTAGTTGAGCCAGGCATACCTCCAGGAAGGACCACCAAGTCATAATCCGCAAAATTACCATCAAATACACCATCCATAGCGACTTGAATTCCATGTGAGCCAGTCACTGACGTACTTTCAAGTCCTATCATGCTACAGTCAAATCCTGCTCGGCGGAAGACATCCACTGGGCTCAAGGCTTCGATTTCTTCAAATCCTTCCGCAAATACTACTGCTACTTTTGTCATGATATACCTCCAATTGACTTATCACTTGATTCTATTACGCCTTAAATTATAGCAGTTTTAGAAGCAGGAAACAAACCATAAAAATTGACTTTGAACATGAAAAAAGACAGCACAAGGACTGTCTTTGTCATTTTATCTAAACAAACTTGCTAGGATCCACAAGAGATAAATATGGGCTGGATAGAAAATATAGAAGAAATTCTTGTTACCACTACCACGTTCACCATTATAGAAATACATAGGAATTGCCGCAAAGATCATCATCCACTGAACGCCTGTCGGGTCAAAAAGATGGGCAATCACTGAAATAACAACTAAAACAATGATTTGAGCCATACGATTGGTACGGAAAATATAGAATAGCAACCCCAAAATAACCATTACAAAGCCACCCTCAACCATGATAATACTTGGCACAAGTGACAAGATAAAGGCAACAATCTGCACAACGATTGGGTTTGCATGTGGCGTTTCAAATATGCCTGCAAGAATCACAACTGGAATAGATGAAAGAATCGGCAAGAGAAAAACACCAATCCCTTGAATCAACTCCTTGTTTGATTTATCGCGAAGCCCCTTAGCCAACAAATCCCAAGAACAAATAAAAATCCCAGTAATAAAGAAGGTTGAAAAGGCATTGTTGGTTAAACTGATACTACCATTATGAAAAATACTACCAATGATGGCGTTGCCAATGATCATAAACCAACTCATGTAAAGCAGACGCCTGAGAAAAGCCATACGATCATGAGTGTAGTGAAAACTATCAGCAGCAAGAAAGAGGAAAATTGGGAAAGACAGACGTCCCAACATCGTCAACCATATAGGTGCCCCCATACTCCCGAACATCTGATAGATTTGGTCCAAAAACATAAGTGCAACAGCTAGGTATTTTAAATTAGTCGCATTGCATATCTTTTTTATATCGTTCATTTAATGCTCCTTTAATTTTCAGCATATTAAATGATACCACAAGTCAGATATAAATTCAAAGGTATTCAGGGAAATAAAAGACATAACTTTTTAACTATTTTAGCGGAACAATTTTTGTAATAAAGAATGGTTCATAATAATAACAAACTCAATTTCGACTACCCATCCAAAGCATTTTTACTCTCTTTGTGCTATAATAGTTAGGCAATATTTACGTTCATAACGTATGCAAATTATTTAAAAAAACTAACAAAGCCCATAAACTCTGCAAGTTTTTGAAATATCTTTTTTTGCGAGCAGAGCGAGCAATTAACTGAGACTTTCCGCTGTGTTAAAAGCGCCTGAAACTAGAAGGTTTCAGGCGCTCGGAATTTTTGAGACGTTAGGTAGGCTCAAAAATTAGTCATGGAACTTTGTAAAAGTTCGCTGACGTCCGCCAACACCTAAGGAAAGTCTCACAGAAAATTTTATTTTTAAAATAAAACAATTATTATCAATAACAAGAAAGGAAGTACATCATGTCTTTTGACGGCTTTTTTCTTCATCATATGACGACTGAGTTGCGTGAGCAAGTGCTTTACGGGCGTATCCAGAAGGTTAATCAGCCCTTTGAGCGTGAGTTGGTCCTGACCATTCGTAACAATCGTCAGAATTACAAGCTTCTGCTTTCGGCTCATCCTGTCTTTGGGCGTATTCAGACGACCAAGGCTGACTTGCCAAATCCGCAGAATCCAAATACCTATACCATGATTATGCGGAAATACCTTCAGGGAGCGGTTATCGAGGATATCCAGCAACTGGAAAACGACCGTGTCCTTGAGATTTCCGTCTCTAATAAAAACGAAATCGGTGACAGCGTCAAGGTTACTCTAGTTATGGAAATCATGGGGAAACACTCCAACATTATCCTGATTGACAAAAACGAGAGCAAAATCATCGAATCTATCAAGCATGTTGGTTTTTCACAAAATAGCTATCGTACGATTCTACCGGGGTCAACCTATATTGCCCCACCAAAGACGGATGCCACGAATCCTTTCGATATTCCAGACGAAAAGCTCTTTGAAATCTTGCAGACGGAGGATTTATCAGCTAGAAACCTTCAAAAACTTTTCCAAGGTTTGGGGCGTGACACGGCCAATGAATTATCAACCTTACTTGAGACTGATAAGCTCAAGAATTTCCGTGCCTTCTTCAATCGTGAAGTAGAGCCAAACTTAACGGCTAAGGCATTTTCAGCTGTAAGATTCTCTGATAGTCAGGACCAACCGGAGTTTGAAACCTTGTCAGCCCTTTTGGACTACTACTACTTGGACAAGGCGGCGCGTGACCGTGTGGCTCAACAAGCGAGTGATTTGATCCACCGAGTGCAAAATGAGCTGGAAAAAAACAAGAAGAAACTTGTCAAACAGGAAAAAGAGCTTGCGGAGACTGAAAATGCCGAGGAGTTCCGTCAAAAAGGTGAACTTTTGACCACCTACCTCAGCATGGTGCCAAACGACAAGGACAGTGTCGAGCTAGACAACTACTACACTGGTGAAAAGATTACCATTCCACTAAATGTAGCTCTAACACCTAACCAAAATGCTCAGCGTTACTTCAAGAAATACCAGAAACTCAAGGAAGCTGTTAAGCACTTGACTGGTTTGATTGAGGAAACCAAGCAGACTATTGATTATTTGGAGAGTGTGGAGTTTAGTCTTTCTCAAGCCAACATGGATGAAATCGAAGATATTCGTGAGGAGCTTGTTCAGGCTGGCTTTATGAAGCGTCGTTCAACTGACAAGCGCCACAAACGTAAGAAACCTGAACAGTATCTGGCTTCTGATGGTAAGACCATTATCATGGTTGGTCGTAACAACCTGCAAAATGAGGAGTTGACCTTCAAGATGGCTAAAAAGGGGGAGCTCTGGTTCCACGCCAAGGATATCCCAGGTAGTCACGTGGTTATCAAGGACAATCTTAACCCAACTGATGAAGTCAAAACAGATGCGGCTGAATTGGCAGCCTACTACTCTAAGGCACGTCTGTCAAACTTGGTTCAAGTCGATATGATTGATGTTAAGAAACTCAACAAACCAACAGCCGGTAAGCCTGGATTTGTAACTTATACGGGACAGAAGACCTTACGTGTCACACCGACTGAAGAAAAAATTGATAGTATGCGGATGAAATAGTCTGCTTTACAAAATCAACCTCTCTTGTTTTAGAAACGAGAGAGGTTTTCTATGTCTTCATTAGAGCAATTTCTTTCGTTGATGAATGAGATTTTCTTCTTGTTTTCATTACATTTTTCCGACGACTGTGCTAAACTATAAGGGTAATTACCTATATTAAAGGAGACTTTCAGCATGAAGGCTCTTATGTCATATACGAGTTCTGTTTTAGAATGGTTAGGGCGCTATGTTGGCCTTTTAGTCTTTGGGCTATTATTTGTGACTGCTTTGTTCATTCGCACGACCATGATGACGGGATACTTTGAATGGGCAGAGATTAGTAGCGTTCCTTGGTATGTTTATGTTTCAGGTGGGGCCATTCTGCTTTTGACCCTTCTCTGGCCTAAAATCTTAAAGGAACTGACAACAAAGCAGATTTTCATCTTTTTTTCCGTTTGCTTTGTGAGTTTTGGCCTACTTTTGATTTTTCTGACCAGTTTTGCTGGTCGAGACGATGCAGGTACTGTCTTTAAAGGGGCGGTCCAGTTCAATGCTGGCGACTTCTCCTTAATAAAACCAGGAGCCTACTTCTACCGCTATCCGCATCAGTTGGGGTTGCTCAGTTTTGAACGCTTGGTTCTCTATCTGATTCCTTTACCAGTTATCTCTGTTTTCTATGTATTGAATCTTGGCATGGTCATTGGTATGAACTATTCTACATGGAAAATCACGGATGAACTGTTTACGAGGCCTTTAGTTAGTCGTTTGGCTGTCATCATGAGCTTTGGTTTCTTGCCTCTAGTATTTAACATTATGTTTGCCTATGGACTTATGTATGGGTTGTTCTTTTCTAGTTTTGCCATTCTCTTCTTTCTACGTTACTTAAGACGTGGTAAGGCTAGGAATGCGATTATTTCGGTGGCCATGCTATCTTTAGCCTACTGGGTAAGGAGCAACAACATCATTCTCATTATTGCTCTATCTGGTATTTTGATACTATTGACTCTGAGAGAGAAACGTTACCGCTATTTGCTTTTGGTTTTGGCTTTCTTTGCCTTTCCTATGAGCTTGCATAAGGCGACGACCAGTTACTATGAGATTACCACCCATCAAAAAATTCCTGGAACACCTCAGATTGCTTGGCTGGCCATGGGCTTACAGGACAAACCCGATTCTAAACGCATGCCAGGATGGTATACCGGCTATGTCCGTGACATATACGCCAAGAAAAAGGGCAATATCGAAAAGATTGAAAAAAGTGCCAATCACCTTTTTGATAAGCGTGTTCAATATCTCCTAGCACATCCTGATGAAGCCAGTTGGTTCTTCAGTACAAAGTTTATCAGTTCTTGGACAGAGGGAAGCTTCCAGTCCATCTGGAATGGCCCAAGTAAAGACAAGTTTCAGCCCTTGTGGAATAGGTTTGCGACTTCTATCTATCACGATGGGACCCTGCATCTCTTTTTTGTAACCTATATGCAAGGCTATCTCCTAGTCCTATATCTTGGTGGTGTGTTCTACTACGCTTTCACTTATAAACGAATGGGAGACGGAGCAATCCTAGGCCTCTATGCCTTCCTCTATCTCTTTGGAGGTATCCTCTTCCACCTCATATCAGAGACTAAGAGCCAGTACACTTTACCTTATATTTACTTACAGATTCCAATGATTGCGGCGGGCTACAACCATATGACACAAATACTTAGTCGCTATCTAAAAAATAGGCGAAAGTCATCCTAGGATGGCTTTTTGTCATTGTTTCACAATTACAATCTTGTTATAATAGTTCTATGAAAAATTCATCGGTTGATCTTTTACGAGGCCCTATTTTGCGGTCTCTTTTAATCTTTGCTCTACCAATTCTGATATCCAATATTTTCCAGCAACTCTACAATACAGCCGATGTCATGATTGTGGGACGCTTTCTAGGGCCAGATGCCTTGGCTGCTGTAGGAGCTTCTTCTGCTATTTTTGACTTGGTTATCGGATTTGCATTAGGTGTTGGAAATGGTATGGGCGTTGTTATCGCACGTTACTACGGTGCTCAAGACTATAGGAAACTTCGTCAGTCTGTGGCGGCCACAGTTGTCATAGGCCTGGGCTTAAGCGCCTTGGTTATGATTCTAGGACATTTCGGGCTCTATCCTTTGCTACGATTTTTAGGAACTCCTGCTTCTATCATCGGGCAATCTTACCAGTATATTTCTATGGTTGTCTCCTGTGTTGGGGTTACTTTGGGTTATAATCTGTGTGCTGGTCTCCTCAGAGCAGTTGGTGATAGTCTGACAGCCCTCTATTTTCTGATTTTTTCAGCTCTGGTCAATATCATTTTAGACCTTTTCTTTATTACACAACTCCATCTTGGTGTTCAATCAGCAGGCTTGGCAACGATTATTTCTCAAGGACTTTCGGCAATTCTCTGTCTTTACTATATCAAGAACAAAGTCTGACTTCCTTCTACCAAGCAAGTCAGACTTTGTTCTTGATTCAAGTCTTTATTTGGACCTTTTTGGACAAGGAATGGCCATGGGACTCATGAATTCCATTGTTTCTATCGGTACCGTGACCTTACAGTATGCCATTAACGGCTTTGGTCCTCTCATCATTAGTGCTCAAGTGGCGGCAAGACGGATTATGTCCTTTGCTGTTCTCCCTTTGACTTCACTTGCTGCTGGGGTGACGACCTTCACCTCTCAGAACTTCGGGGCCAAACAGTTTAAACGCATAGTAGCTGGGTTAAAGCAATCTTGTCTTGTTTCTATAACTTGGTCTGTCATTGCTTGTGCCCTCCTCTATGTAGCAAGCCCCTTCTTGGCTGGTCTTATCTCTGGTTCAGATAATGCTGTGATTATTGATAATGCCAGTCGTTACCTCCGTATCAGTTCTCTCTTTTATCCTATTTTAGGAATGCTCTTCATCTTTAGAAATAGCCTGCAGGGTCTAGGTAAGAAACTGACACCTTTAACCTCTAGTTTCATTGAGCTTTTTGGAAAAATTCTCTTTGTTCTTTTGGTCATTCCTTCTATGGGTTACCTTGGCGTTATCCTATGCGAGCCCTTGATTTGGATTCCCATGACTATTCAGCTCTATTTTGCCTTGAGAAAGCATGTTAAACGCTTGTTTGTCAGTTAAACTTTTTTTGAACATAGAAAAACGACCGTCATGGTCGTTTTTAGTTTAGTTTAATCCCCATTCATCAGAAATCTGTTTCATAATAGCTTCTTGGGAGACAATCCCAAAGCCCAGCATGTAGGTTGAGTAATCAGCATAGATGACCTTGTTATTTTGAACAGCCTTAAGGCTAGTCCAGACAGGGCTATTTTTAAGTTTGTTATCTAGGAGTTCTTGAGAATCTGCTTGAACAATCAAGAGGTCCGGATTAAGATCTTTAAGCTTATCGATATCAATAACTTGGTACATATCCTCTGGATTAAAGGTTTGAGCACGATTGAACTTGTAAGTGTCATAGAGATAACCAAAATGTCCATAAGCATAATAACGAATGTCATTGTCCGTCACGCGCAGATACATGAGTTTTTGGTCACCAAACTTAGCCTTAACATTTTCGGCAAAAACAGCTTCCTTGGCGTCCATTCTATCAAGAGCATCTTTCATTTCATCACGCTTGTCAAATATTTCGGCAACCTTGAGCGAGGTTTCATGGTAATCCCAATTTTCATCTGTGTTTATGCGATAACCAACGGTTGGGGCAATCTCAGACAAATCCTCGTAAAGGTCTTCTTGCTCTACTGTCATAAGGATAAGATCTGGCTTGAGCTCTTTGATTTTTTCCAGGTCAGGAGTCTTTTGCCAGCCGACAGAGACCACATCTGCATCCTTGTAGTGTTTCTTAAAGAGAGTGGAAAACTCTTGACTCCCTTCCTGCTCTGTTGTGGCACCTACAGGTGTGAGGTCAAGTGGTTCTAGGATTTCACCGTATAGGTTGTCAAGGATAACAATACGCTTTGGCGCTTTTTTCAACTCAGTTGTTCCAAAATCATGAACAATAGTCTTAGCCTTAAAAGTATGACTGCTCTTACTATCATGAGCACTTTGGACAAGGTTCATACTCGGCAAGTAGTATAAAAAAAGACCTGAAATAATAGCTAGAATAGCTACTAAATAGAGAAGATTTGTTTTTTTCATTTAAACTCCTTAAATGTAATCAGGACTATCAGTTACCTTTAACGTTATCTTAAAATTTCTTTAATGTCAATGGCTAATATCTTGATTTAGAAGGCTATTTTTGATTTAGCTCCACTACAGAAGTTAACAGTAAACAATTTAGGGATTTACTAGTATTAACAAGGGCAAGTTAGGTCCTGAATCTATGTTATAATGATAAGTAACACTGGAGGGAAATTATGTTACATGAGCTTTCATTTAAGGGACAATGGCGACAGTATCAAAAGCGCATTCTTGCCAAGAGTGATACTTACATGTCTGATGGCAAAATCCACTTAGTAGCTGCACCTGGATCAGGGAAGACGACTTTGGGAATTGAATTTATAAGACGTTTTTGAAATCCTAGCTTAATTCTTGTTCCGACCGTCACCATCAGGCAGCAATGGGTTGATAGTATTAAACAGGCATTTTTAAATGATGTTAGTCAATCTAACCAACTAATATCTCAGGACTTGAAGCAACCCAAGATCATTACCGTTGCAACCTACCAAGCACTGCATAGTGCTATGAATCAACTTGAGGGAGATGCCCTATCTGAAGATACGGACGATACTGCTGACCAAGAACATTATGATTTTCAAGGCTTTGACCTTATAAAGACCTTTAAGGAGTTGGCTTTAGGAACACTCTGTTTAGATGAGTGTCACCACTTACGTAATGAGTGGTGGAAGAGTTTAGAGATCTTTCGTAAGTCATTTCCAAATCTCAAAGTGGTCTCCTTGACTGCGACACCTCCCTACGAAGGGGAGCCAGCCCTTTGGGAGCGTTACATCAGCATGTGCGGTGTTATTGACGAAGAAATCACAGTCCCTGAACTGGTTAAGGAAGGAACACTCTGCCCTCATCAAGACTACGTTTATTTTGCCTTTCCAACTAGGGAAGAACAGAAACACCTAGATCAGTTTGAAAAGCAGAAACACGACTGTTTAAATAGACTCTCGGCGGATGAAAACTCCTCTAGGACCATTCAATCTAGCTTGGCACTGACAAGTCAGATTACTGACGACGACTTATTAACCAATCCCAAATACCTTTCTGCTCTACTGATTTTCTTACGTTTTAAGGGTCTGCCTCTCCCTCAATATTTTCAAGAGCTACTTGGTGCCAAGTATGTTTGAAAGACGAAAGGATGATGCAACCGCCTTTCTTGAACGTATTCAAAAGAGCGTTGGTAAGTATGATCTGATTTATATTCGAAGTGCACAAGGACGTCCTATTCTTCTTGAAGCTCGTATCAAGGCACTTGGAAATAAGCAAGAACGTACGATTACACGTAAAAAAGTCATGTCCAGCTTGGAATGACGATTAGCTCAAAACTTACTATGACATTCTATCATGATATAATAAACAAACAACATTGTATTGGAGAATCATATGACATTTACACACATTTTCTTCGACCTTGATGGTACTCTTGTAGATAGTTCCGAGGGCATCCACAATGGTTTTGTCCAAACCTTTGAAAGACTGGGCCTACCTGTTCCTAGCGACCAAAAAATTCAAAGCTTCATGGGCCCTCCTCTCGAAGTTACCTTTAAAGAAGAAATTAGCGAGGAAGGTGCTGAACAAGCTGTTCAACTATATCGTGATTACTACGGCACTAAAGGACAGTTTGAAGCTCGCCTCTACGACGGTATAAAAGATGTCCTCGAAAAGCTGAGTCAAGATCCAAATAAGAAAATCTATATCACGACTTCCAAAAATGAGCCTACCGCTCTGGAAATGTGCGAGTACCTTGGCATCACTGAGTTTTTTGACGGCATCTATGGGGCCACACCTGCTGCTTTCCACAAGGCTGACGTCTTGCAGCGTGCTATTGCTGAAAATAATGCGAATAAGGACCAGTCTGTCATTGTTGGCGACACCAAGTATGACATGATTGGCGGAAAAACGGTTGGTGTCAAGACCTTGGCTGTTACCTGGGGATTTGGGACAAACGAAACCCTCTTGGCAGAAAATCCTGATTTTGTAGCTGATACTGTCCAAGAACTCTGGGATATTTTGAAATAATAACTAATACATGAAAAGAGCATGACCATACAAGCATGCTCTTTTTGTCGCTGGTCAACAGGGACAATCTCCTGTTGAGTTTTTTAATTCCCTCACCATCGCTTATCAAACTAAATCCCTAATCGGTCGGTTATGTTAAGATAGAAGTAGCTCATAGTTTTTCCTCGGATTCTGTTTGTGTGGTTACTTACAGTTTACACCAATGAAACGCTATGAGTTTTTTATTGCACTTATATTGTATATTCAAGAGATAAAAAATCACCAACATACAATGTATGACTACCTCATTACATATAAAGGATAAGACAAAGGTGGTAAAATGAAAGCGTAATTTTATGGTGATGTACGATTTTTGTGTAAAACATTCTACAGTACAATGAGAATATTTTGGAAAATTTGAACTCAACAAGTCTGATTTTGTGTTCGAAAGGTGGCTATTGTTTTTTAATGTATAGAGTAACAGTCATTATGCACCATACTCAATCACAATTGTATCAAGGTATTGAGAGATTTTAAAAGATTTTCTTTTTTTTTACAAGAAATCTTGTGCAGAAAAGGCAGATTTCTCAAAATTTAGAATCTGTCTTTCTTTTCTTAATATACTGTTCGTGTATGGACCCGCCCGTTTGGAGCTTCAAATTCGTATTCTAAGTAATCCTGATAGGTCCCTGGTGCAATCACTCCACGCACATCTAATACAGCCGTTCCCGCCTGTCCCACAATGGAATCTGCTAACAGGCAGCAATTCGTAGACAGAACAAAGTAAGATTTAAAACGCGAAGAAGTAAATTTATATAGCTCAGCCCCTAAATCATATTTCAATTTGTAAGCGTAGGTCGGCTGACCGTCTTCCAGTAACCTACTAGGTGGATCCCAAGGTTCTAACAACTGATCAATTTCAGCTAGACGCTTCTCTACTGCCTGATTCTCTTCTTCGGTAAGGGATAGGCTGTAGCCAAACAGCGTCTTTTGACTCTCTTTTTTACATAGTTCGATGTATGGTTCCTTATCCACTTTAAACAGTACGCCATCCCCAATCGTCCCAAATAGACGCTCTGAAAAGGGATCGTAACTTCCGTAAGAAATGACCTTCCCCTGATAACAAATATCTACATGCCCAATCGCTCCAAATAAGTTGCTGTCAGAAGTATGAACCAAAATTTCTAATTCCCTTGCCTCTTCTTCTTTTTTCACCAATCGATAAGGGCCTGTGTGTCCCGCCGAGCTCCCTTTTTGAAGAAACTGGTTAAACCGTTTTAACTCCTTAGCAGGGATAAAGGCTGCAAAGATAACCGGTAGGCTAATACGAAAGCGACGTTTTAACTCTTGGCCTTGTTGGTCTTTGTCAAATAAAATACCATCTCGAATATTAGAAATCCCCAACAAGACCAGATAAGCCCCCAAGAGGATAAATTGGAAGTGCCCATCTGAACCAGGTTCCAAGACAGTTGCTAGACCAATCCCACCGTTTAAAAGCGCATCCCATAAATAGAACCAGCCTCCTTTTACCCGATTGGCCTTATAAAGCCAAAATGTGATCCCATAGACAATGGCACTCCCCAACTGATATGCCCCTAAACAAATCACAACTAAGTTTACGGGCAGACTACTCAGTCGATTCAACCAGATCAACGCAAGTGAAAGAAAAATAAACCAAATAGAGTGGCTATAGGAAATAGACTTGCGACGCAACATAAAGCGCAGAAGAAAGCTTCCTAGTCCATCGACTAAAAAATAAACAGCTAATAGATCCAAGGAAAACTTGGTGAAGCCAACACCGTTTCGAAAAATGAGAATTCCAAAAATGACAGCAAGAAACCCAAACAATAAGGTCCGCCTTCTTGCAACTTCTTCAACAGATAATTTTTTCACCATGGCACCCTCCTTCATAGATCAAAGGCCTTAGACAAATACTATTTTATCAAGTATAACAGCAGAAATCATCTACTAGAATTTTTCTCATTAGTCAATCACAATCATAGATTTAATAGACTTGCGTTCATCCATATCTTTATAGGCCTGATTAATATCTTCCAATTTATAACTTGTCGTAAAAACTCGGCCTGGATTGATATCTCCGTCAAGCACTGCTTTTAACAAAACTTGTTTATCATAGGTTGTGACCGAGGCTGGTCCCCCACCAATCGTTGTATTTTGTACAAAGGTTGATCCAATGGCACGGTTTTCATAGTGTGGAACACCAACAAATCCCATGCGACCACCATTGTGAAGGACTCCAAGAGCTTGGTCCACCGCTGCTTCAGTACCGACACATTCGAGAGCTGCATCTGCTCCACCACCAAGGATTTCACGAACCTTGGCAATGCCTTTTTCGCCACGTTCAGCAACAACTGCTGTAGCACCTGACTCCAAAGCCATTTGTTGGCGGTCTTCGTGACGACTCATAAGGACAATTTGTGAAGCACCCCGCATCTTAGCTGCGATGACAGCACATTGACCAACAGCCCCATCTCCAATAACGACCACCTTATCACCTTTTTGCACATTAGCTACACGCGCCGCATGGTAACCCGTCGGCATAACATCTGCTAGCGTCAAAAGTGACTTGAGCATGCCTTCACTATAATCTGAAGGTTGCCCAGGAATTTTGACAAGTGCCCAATTGGCAAAGTGGAATCGAATATACTCAGCCTGAACGCCACCAGACCAGTTATTACCTGGGTGGTTGTCACAAGAGCCGTCAAAACCAGCACGACAGGCATCACACTGTCCACAACCGTGTGTGAAAGGGGCAATGACAAAGTCACCAGCTTTCACCGTAGTAACATCATCACCAACTTCTTCAACAATTCCGATAGCCTCATGACCGCTATTTCTGTGTCCTTCTTCCATTTCCGGATTGCGGTAACTCCAAAGGTCCGATCCACAAACGCAAGTACGGACAATGCGGATAATGGCATCATCTGCTGCCTCGATTTGTGGGCGATCAATTTCTGCCAGACCAACCTGCCCAGCTTTGGTATAAACTGTTGATTTCATTTAATAACCTCTATTCTTTCGTTTCTGATAGTATACACTTTTTAACAAGAAATCGCTCACATCAAACACTCCCTATTACGGTCATATTTAGTTACTTAATCATATTTTTTCCCATACTTCTTTTCAAGCATTTTCTTAACTAGATATGGCATCTTGACATTCTCTCGACCTTTTTTAGCAATCAATTTTTTGACGAAATCAGGCATCTGAATATCTTCTTCCTCTTCTAAAATCTGTCCTGTGTTTGAAGGGGCTTCCAACTCATCAAAAGTCTCTAGTAGAGGTTGATAGTAACGATAGTCACCGTCTATATGAGACTGAATGGTTGAAAGAAGGGCTTTAATCAAACGAGAATCGCTATTTGGCATAGGAGGACGGTGATAGGCCACACCAAGCTCATGACAAAGCTCCTTACACTCCACATCATTATCAAAAAGAACCTCAATATGCTCACTAATAAAACCTATCGGGACAAATATATAGTGGTCAGGGTGTTCCTTCTCATCACGAAGGTATTCTAAGACATCAGGCTTAATCCAAGGAATACCAATATCACTTTCACTCTGCCATGTATTGGTATACTGGTCTTCTTCAAGGCCTAAAATTTCCACAATCAAGCGAGTATTGTCATAAATCTGATCGATATAAGGATCGCCAAAATCAAGTGCCAAAACTGGGACACTATGAGCTGAAAAAATCACCTTATAGCTGTCATCTTCAATTTGATCTAAAATATTTCGAATCTCATCAGCCCAATAGTGAAGAAGTGAAGGTTCTTGGTACCAATCCTTGATAATTTGGAACCTAATCTGCTCACTTTCTAAAAATTTCTCATATCCCATGACAGAATAGTAAGAATAATGAGGCTCTAAAATCAAGCACAAACACTCTTCAATTCCGTCATTCTCCATCTCTTTAATCGCATCAATGATGAAAGGTCGGGAAAATTTATTTGCAAAGTAAACCGACACTTGTTCTCCAAGAGCGGAAGCAACCAAGTCAACTTCTTTTTTTGTTATCCTTTGGAGCGGCGTTCCACCGATTCGTAGGTAATGGTCATATAAGGTCTGAATTTCATGTGGTTCGGGACGAACTCCACGTCGTATATTTGTGAAAAATTCTGCTACTCCTTCATAGGTAATCTCTTCTGGGGACCCAAAAGTCATCATCAATACAGCTCTTTTACTCATAATTACTCCTTGTTCCACGTTAGTTCTATTTTATCATGAAAAGGCTTACTTTAGTTAACTTAGTATCAAAAAAACTCCTAGAGACAAACTCTAAGAGTTTAAATAACGTTTCTTAATGATGATGACCATTTCCTTGATTTTGACCCACTTCCAACTCCTCAATATTACGTTTATGGGCTCGGTGGGTGGCTAGGTCTTCATCTACCTCAATGGTGACGTTTTGAAAGCCACAATCTTTAAGCAAGGTGCGAATCGCTTCTTTACATACCTCCATGTGGTTGACATGCTCCAGACAAACATGGACAATGGCGTTTTTTTCCAGACCATCCATGGTCCAAAGATTAAGCTGATTGATACTAGCCACATAGTCCAACTTCTCCAAATTACTCTTAACCTGCTGGATATCCACTCCTTCTGGCACAGCGTCTAGAAAAATTCTGAGCGTGCTCCAAAAACGTGGAATGGCTTTTGACAGAATAAAGAAGGAAATAGCAAGGGATAAGAGAGGATCCAGGATATACCAGTCGGTAAATCGAAGAACAATGGCCATTAGGATGACAGCCAACCAACCCAAGGTATCTTCTAGAAAATGCAGGCTGAGAATAGATTCATTCTTGGTTTGCCCTTTGCGAATGACGAGACTTGCCAATACATTAATACTGACGGCAATAATTCCAAGCCAGAGAATCCCCTCATCATTGACAGGTTGTGGATGGAAAAGCTTGGATATATTTTCCAAAATCACAAGAACAGATCCTGTCATGAGAATCACAGCTGTTACCATGGCCCCTAAAAGACTAAAGCGCTTGTAGCCCAAGGTATAGTTGCTGTCTTCTTCACGATTGGAAATACTCTCCAGAAAGGCGGAGATCCCAATAGCGATCGCATCCCCCAAGTCATGGACCGAATCCGCAAGGACAGCGCTGGATCCAAAAATCCCTCCTGCAATAAACTCAACAATGGCATAGCCTAAATTCAAGAAAAAAACTAGCCAGACCGCATGTTTTGTCTTCATAATCCTATTTCCTTTGTTATAATAGATTCATGAACATCATGTTCATTATCATTATCTAACATTCACAACAGAAAGGATAGGGGCAAACCGTTTAGGGTGTACGTTACTGAACAGTTTGTTCTAAGTGTCCATATGACTGCTCAGGATCGTCGTATTACTAAGACTCGAAAAGCCATCTATAATGCTTTTTTACAACTACTCAATCAAAAAGACTACGAGGCCATCACGGTTCAGGAAATCATAGACCTTGCTGATGTGGGGCGATCGACCTTTTACAGCCATTACGAGAGTAAGGAGTTACTACTGGATGAACTCTGTCAAAAGCTCTTTCACCATCTCTTTGAGCGTGCTGAACACCTCTCACCACAAGACTATCTGGCCCATATCTTTCAGCATTTCAAGAAAAATCAAGACCATGTGACCAGTCTCTTGCTCTCTAAAAATGATTATTTCATCCGGCAACTACGAAAAGAACTAGAGCATGACGTCTATCCAATGGTAGCTGACGAACTGATTAAGGCCCATCCAACTCTCCCTCACTCCTACCTCAAACACCTGGTCGTCAGCCATTTCATCGAAACTCTCAGCTGGTGGTTGAAGAAAGGTAAAAATTATAGCGAACAAGAAGTGATCCAGTTTTATTTGGAGATTTTAAAAGTGGGTTCCAACTAGAAAGGCGTGTCTTCAATGTCCATCGTGCAATTTTATTTTCTTTTTCCAGCCCTATTCATGCTTCACGAACTTGAAGAAATCGTTTGGATGCCATCCTTTATCAAAAAAATATCACCCCAGTATCCAAACAATCAAATCCTTTCTTATTACACACCTTTTGCTTTCAATACCATTGTCTTGGAGCAATTTCTGATCCTAATGACGTCGCTATATCTTAGTTACCAGTTTAACAACTATAGCATTTACGCAAGCACCATAATCGCTTATATCTACCATGTCTTAGGACATCTGATTCAGACAATCGTTATTCGAAAATATGTGCCTGGATTGTTGACGGGAATTCTAACGAGTTTGTTTACTCTATGCAATATCAAAAATGAATTTCCAATTATACTTTATGGTTACTCTCTATTTACCTTATTGGTTATCGTTTTAAATCTTGTAGTATCATTTATGATTCTTAATAAAATCAGTCATAAAAAATAGCATTCAGGCAATCATATTTAAGAAAGGAAACATCTATGTCGCTTTATCTCATCTTTAGCATCATCACAGTCTTCTTAGCCCTTGATTTTGTCCTGATTCATCTTGCTGCAGCTGTATCAGCTATTCTAAAAGGCAAAAAAGTTTAGGAACTGGATTTATCATAATTGGTGCCATTCTTGGTATCTTAGCCCTTCTCCATGTTATGGTTAATCGTACCTTAGCATTTTATATATGGCTATTTGCTAGCTCGACAATTTGCGGGGGCGCCCTCCTGAATGGTCAAAATAACAAAAATTTCAACAAATCACACCACCAAATTCGTTTTGTGATTGACTTGATTATTACTTTTTTGCTATATGTTTGGCTCTATCTATTCCAATAACATGTAATTCTCATTTCTATAATACAATACAAAAAGGCCTAGAGTACCAATCTAGGTCTTTTTAAGGATTTAGGTAAACGTACATTACTATCTTTATTCTAAATGTGATAAGCATCGTCACTAGCTTCTACATAAGAGAAATAAACTCAAAAAGAGGACCCTACTGGATCCTCTTATTAATTGATAAACATAAGTACTAAGCTTTCTTAGCTGCCTTACTCCATTGGTACCAACCAACGAGACTGTTGATAAGGTAAATGAAACCAAAGGTTAACCACCAAAGTATACTAATTGATAGGTACTTGGTCCATCCAACCGTATCCAATTTACGAGCAACAAATTCCTGCTGTTCTTTTTTGAATTGGGCTTGATAAATCCAAACCAAGAGACCAATCGGCTGCATGATGGTGAAATAGAGAGTTGTCAAAACCTCACCGTAGAAGCCTTTTTGAAGGGCAAGCACAAGATAAATGACGGAATTGATCAAACCAAAGAGATAGTTACTGGCACGACCTTCAGCTTCTCAAAGAGCAGAAAAAAGGTTAGTAAGGCTTGAGAGATGAATCATTTTAAAGGCAAACAATTCCAACAAGACGTCATCATTGTCGCTGTTGGTTATTACCTACGTTACAATCTGAGCTATCGTGAAGTTCAGGAATTGCTTTATGACCGTGGAATAAATGTTTGTCACACTACGATTTATCGGTGGGTTCAAGAATACAGTATAATCCTCTATCATCTCTGGAAAAAGAAAAATAAACAGTCCTTCTATTCGTGGAAAATGGATGAAACCTATATCAAAATTAAGGGGCGTTGGCATTATCTCTATCGAGCGATTGATGCGGACGGTTTAACATTGGATATCTGGTTACAAAAGAAACGAGATACTCAGGCGGCGTATGCTTTCTTAAAGCGACTCCATAAACAATTTGGACAACCTAGAGTCATCGTAACAGATAAAGCACCCCCTATAGGATCTGCATTTAGAAAGTTACAGAGAAACGGATTATACACCAAAACAGAAAATCGAACTGTGAAGTATCTGAACAATTTAATAGAACAAGATCATAGGCCAATTAAGCGACGGAATAAATTTTATCGAAGTCTCCGGACTGCCTCATCCACGATTAAGGGGATGGAGACCATTCGAGGAATATATAAAAAGAACCGAAGAAATGGTATATGATTATGACCATGAAACAAAGTAAAATCAAACCGAGTGATCTGAGGAAGCACCCGATGATCATGAAACGTTATTAAACACAAAAGTCACCCATGTGAGTTCTTGCCAGAAGCTGAAGTTAATCCTTCAACCTGGAAAACCCGCAGAGGTGACTTTTTCTATACATCTCGATTTTTCTGGCAATAATCATTAACCGATAAATATGTCTGTGAATCACCCAGCGACTCCGCTATGTCCATAATCCGCGGTGGTAGTAATCCCACTCGCTGGACAAGTTCGTGATCGCTGAACAATTCCCGTGGACTGCCGGCGAAGCCAAACTTCCCGTGTTCCATAACATACACCGACTCAAACTCGGCGGCGACCCAATCCATGTCATGGGTGATGGTCACAACTTGGTGGCCCGAATCAGCCAACTGATGGAAAATTGCGGTCAACTTGCGCCGGCTTTCCCAATCAAGCGACATCATCGGCTCATCAAATAAATAAATCGCCGGATCCACTGCCAAAACTGTGGCAACGCTCAACAGCTTGCGTTCCGACAATGACAGGTCATATGGACTTTCAGCTGTTTTATCATCCAAGCCAACTCTTTTTAGAGCAGCTAAAGCCCGCCTCGTAATCGTGTCGTGGTCATCCATGACCTGCGCGACACTCCACTCCACCTCTCGTTGAACGGTCGGGTTGAAAAGCTGATCGTCAGGATTCTGAAAAGTAATCCCAACCTTCAGTAACTTTTCGACTGGTTTAAGATCATTAAAATTTTCTCCATCGATCTTAATCACACCGGTTTGTGGTGTCAGCAAGCCCGTCAACAATTTGAAGAGCGTTGATTTGCCGGCACCATTTTGGCCGACAATCGCCACCATCGGATCGGCGAAGTGTTTGTCTTCAACATCCAAGCTAAAGGACCGTTCCGGATAAGTGAACGTCAGGTGGTTCAGTTCAATTGTGGGCATAAAAAACCTCCTTCAGTTCAGCGTCATTCACCGGATACCGGCCATCAGCCAAGTGCCAATCCATTTTTTGAGCAAGTTGCTGGATTGTCGGGGCTGGAATCTGCCAGTCAGCTGCCAAATGATTAAACACCTCACCCGGCCTGCCCTGGGCTACCATTTGACCCTCGTGCAGCACCCACACAACGTCGGCGACTTCGCACAAATCGTCAATTTCACTGGTGACAATGAAGACAGTCGTCTCTTTGACTTGGGCCAGCCATTGGAAAAATTGTCGGCGGCCAAGGGGATCCATCTGACTGGTCGGATCATCCATAATCAAAACAGCCGGGTTAGCCACAATCGCCGTGGCAATTGCCAACCGCTGGCTCTGACCACCGGAAAGGCTCTCGGGACGCAAATTCAGCTGTTCAATCAGCCCCATTTGCATGGCAACTTCTTCAACCCGTTTTTGAATCAGTCCTTCAGCCATTCCCTGATTAATCAAGTCAAAGGCAATTTCATCGGCAACCGTGTCTGCCAACCCGCTTAGTTGGCCAGCTGGATTTTGCAGTACAACTCCATTCATGGCATTATAAACGGGCCATTTGTCGGACACTCGCTGGCCAAAAATGTGCCAGTCGCCCTCAATCTCAGCAGACACAATTTTGGGAATGACCCCTGCCAGCACACGGCACAAAGTCGATTTGCCGGAGTGGCTATTCCCGATAATCCCAACCACCTGGCCGGTATGAACCTCCGCGTTAATCTGACGCAGTTGTGGTTGCTCAGTACCCGGATAACGGGTAGTCAAATTTTCAATTACAATCCGTTTATCTTCGTCCATATCTTCCACCCAATCAATAAAATTGCCAATCCAGTCAGACCAATGTGCAGCGTCCGCGACAGGCGATACACGCGCTGGGAGGTTCTGACAGTCCGGTTGAGATTATCAAAACCTCTCAGTTGGAGAGAAATCGACCGCGCCATCGATTGATCCAAGGTCTTAATCACCAATGGAATTAGAACCGGCAGGACTGACTTTAATTTCTGAATCAACGTTTTTTGCGGATTGGTTCCGCGAACTTTTTGTGCCTGCTGGATTTTCCGCATATTTCGCATCATTTCCGGCAAAATATAACACACCGACATCAGAACGTAGACGGTTTTATAAGACAATCCGGACAGTTCCAAATAGGCCGCGTTTTCTGAAATACTCGTGGTCACCATAAAAAAGCCACTGGTCAAAATAATCACCAATACTCGACAACCCAGAGTGGTGGCGTAAATCAGGCCTTCTTTGTAGAACGACACCCCAAGCACAGAAAACAGCACAGTTTGATTCCGACTGTAAAATAACCCTTGGATGATCAGCATGGTGCAAATCAGAAACAGGCTGAATCCCAGCGCCTTAAAGATGGTAGAACTCAATTTGGAAAATAACAATAGCAGTGTTGCGACAAGAATTAATCCGGCCTGAAGCAATAAATTCATACTGGTAAAGCTCAACAACGTCATGTCCAAGATGAACAAGAGCTTAGTAATCGGATCGATCACCTGGTACCACTTGAGCTTGACCCGTGGCGCTCCAGAAATCAATGTTTGATCAGTCATCATTTATCACCGCTAAAGAAGTGCACCATCCGCTTCGGCAGCTGACGATAGATGAAGAATGCCAGGTAGGCCACGCAGACTTTATCCAAAATATCCAAGACAAACTCATCGGTAAATGAGGCCAGCCACACTGGTACATGATTGGCGACCATTACCGCAAACAATGAGTCACCCCAAGCGATACCGGTCTGACCACCCCAAAAGATGACGTTGAGTGGCGTTGAAATGACAGCTGAAACGAAGGCAATAATAATAGCAGAAACAAATATTCGTCGCGCTGACGAGAACCACCCATTGGCGTGCAAAACTCCGACAGCAATCCCAATTCCGATGCTGGTAATCGCATACACGGTTGAAATTGGCGATAAGGTCAGCCCATAAATCACGTTGTTGATGAAACCACTGATGGCACCGGCAACCGGCCCAGCCAACATGCTGGCAAGAAAGGTTCCCAAAGACCCCAGCCAAACGGGTAACTTTAACCCCTCCGCCAAGGCTTTGGCAACATAGTTAATCCCCACGGCAGCGGGAATCAAAGTCATGGTGGCAGCACTTAACTTAAATTTCCACATACTGGTACGATGAATCGGTTCTGTTTTCATAATCTTCTCCTTTTGTTTTTAAAGAGCCGTGTCAGGAATGACTTTCGGACGCAACGCTCTATAGAATAGTTATTAGAACCATATAGTCACTTTACCATACCATCCGTAGTCGACATGAGTTAATATAGTAAAATTACTATTTTTAAAAGTTCATAGTCTTATAATACGCTTATTTTCAAAATTGTCAAGTCTTTTCTGAAAATTCTTTAAAAAATGTTGTGAAATTTAAAATGCCTAGCTGAGCTAGACATCTTTCGACTGAGATTTTGTTTTCATTACTGTCACTAATACTTCTACGTTTTCGTAATCGACAGAAATTTAGTCCATGACATAAATTTCACCACGACTATAAAGGGCAGCTTTACCTGCAAGGTAAATCCTATCTCCTGCTAGACGACAAAAGAGCAGTCCACTCCTTTCAGAGGCTTGGTAGGCCCTAAATTCTGCTTGTGCCAACTTATTAGCCCACAAAGGAATGACATGACAGTGTCCTGATCCACAGACTGGATCTTCCTTAATTGATAATTTTGGAGCGAAACTTCGTGTGACTGTATCGTATTTTTCTCCTCTAGCAGTAATATTCAGGAGGAGCCCATCTAAAGCTTTTACTTTATCAAAATCTGGATTTGCATTAATGACATCATTTTCATGAGGTAAGACACAGACTAGATCTCTTCCAAGCCATGCTTCAAGCGGATGGACACCGATTGCTTCTTCCATCTCACTTGTGACTGCAACCTGTTGCATGGAGTATGCTGGAAAATTCAGCTCATAGTACTCATCTTTTTTTGGTAACTAAAAGTTCCCCACTCTGTGTTGCAAAAGTTAAACTTTCAACATCCTTTTCAATAAATCGAAAGAGAACAAAGGCTGTTGCCAAGGTAGCATGACCACACAAATCGATTTCCCCACCGGGAGTAAACCAACGTAATTCATAGTGGTCACCATTTTTAACCGTAAAAGCTGTCTCTGAAAGATTATTTTCTTTAGCAATATTCTGTAAAGTATCATCTGACAACCATTTATCTAGAAGACAAACAGCCGCCGGGTTCCATTTGAAAACAGAATCTGTAAAAGCATCGACGATAAATTGTGAAATCGTATATTGACTAATTGGCATGAAGGGCTCCTTAATTTGTTATCTTTATTATATCTGAAAATAGGATAGAAAACAGACAAATAGTAACTAGAAAAGTTAATTGAAAAAGTTACTTTTTGTGCAAATTTTTCATTATTTCTTGATAACACCTTCTTTTACCAAGAAATCATGTGCGACTTGGGCAGCCGGTTTACCTTCTACTCCCACTTGGTAGTTCATCTGGCTCATTTGCTCTGCTGTGATTTTACCAGCTAACTTGTTTAGAATGCCTTCCAATTCTGGATGTTTCTTAAGAAGAGCTTCTTTCATGAGGGGAGCTCCTTGATAAGGTGGGAAGAGTTGTTTGTCATCCTCTAGGGTCACAAGGTCATAGCGAGCAAGCTCGGCATCCGTTGAGTAGGCATCTGTTATCTGGATTTCACCAGACTGGATCGCCTGGTAGCGAAGGGCTGGCTCCATGGTGGAGACTTGTAGATTAAGACCATAGACTTTCTGCAAGCCCTTGTTCCCATCCTCTCGATCATTAAACTCTAGCGTAAATCCCGCCTTGAGTTGTCCTTCCACCTTTTTCAAATCTGAAATGGTCTTAAGTCCATACTCTTTGGCAATTTTCTTAGGCACCGCGACAGCATAGGTATTCTGATAAGCCATGGGTTTGAGCAAGGCCAGGTTGTCTTGTTTCTTGATCCCATCTCGAGCCGCTTGATAGACTGCTTCTGGATCATGGTCGACTTGCGGCGCCGGCTTGAGGAGACTTTCGGTCACGGTCCCTGTAAACTCTGGATAGATCTCAATATCCCCTTTTTTCAGAGCTTCATAGAGGAAAGTGGTCTTGCCAAAATTTGGTTTAACAGTCACTGCCATGTCCGTGTTTTCTTCGATCAAAATCTTGTACATATTGGCTAGAATTTCCGGTTCAGGACCCAACTTCCCAGCGATGACCAGATTTTCTTTTTCAGGTTTAGGAAGAAGACTTGGCGTATAAGATACTCCCAATCCGATAACCATTACCGCAAAAGCTACAAAGATGGTCCGCAATTTGGCCTTTTCCATCCATTTGAGAAGAAGGTTAAAGGCGATGGCTAAGAAGGCTGAAGACAGGGCACCGATCAAAATCAGACTGGCATTATTGCGGTCAATCCCCAGAAGGATAAAGGAACCGAGTCCCCCAGCTCCAATCAAAGCAGCTAGAGTAGCCGTCCCGATAATCATCACAGCTGCTGTCCGAATCCCAGACATGATGACGGGCATGGCCAAGGGAATCTCAAACTTCTTCAAGCGCTCCCACTTGGTCATCCCAAAGGCGATTCCCGCTTCTTCAAGGCTTGGGTCAATCCCTTGTAAACCGGTGATGGTATTTTGAAGGATGGGGAAAATAGCATAGATGACGAGAGCTGTCAAGGCCGGAAGTGTTCCAATTCCCATGATGGGAATGAAGAGCCCCAAAAGGGCCATGGAAGGAATGGTCTGGAAGATCCCAGCTACCTGTAAAACCCAGTTGCTGGCTCTCTTACGTGTACTTAAATAAATAGCCAGAGGGACCGCTAGAAAAATAGCAAGGAGCAAGGTCAGTAACGACAGTTGCAAGTGTTGGCCAAGGGCTGTGAGCCAGTCTCCAAAACGCTCTTGAAAGGTTGTAAGTAGTTTAGACATGGTGAGCACCTCCAAACAAATCTGCCACAAAGTCGTTGGCTGGTTGGGCTAGAATGGTATCAGAATCCGCCACCTGCACAATCTCTCCTTCTTGCAACACTGCAATCCGGTCCCCTAATTTTAAGGCTTCGTCTGTGTCATGGGTCACGAAAATAGTCGTCATACCAAATTCTTTGTGCAAGCCTTTGGTGAGAGCCTGTAGCTGTTTGCGAGAAATGGCATCCAAGGCTGAAAAGGGCTCGTCCATCAATAGAATCTTTGGTTCTCCAATGATGGCACGCACAATTCCAATCCGTTGTTGCTCCCCACCAGATAACTCACTTGGCTTGCGATTTGCATACTCTGCAGCAGGCAGACCTACCTTGTCCAAGAGTTCTTCTGTTTTAGAGGCTATTTGGCTTTTAGTCCACCCTTTCATCTCTGGAATTAAAGCAATATTCTCAGCGACAGTTAGATTTGGAAAGAGAGCAATGGCCTGCAAAACATAACCAGTAGAAAGACGTAACTCTCGCTCATCATAGTCCTTGATGCGTTTTCCGTCCATATAAATATTGCCATCTGTCGGCTCCAAAAGACGATTGATCATCTTGAGCATGGTGGTTTTTCCAGATCCTGAAGGTCCCACAAGGACCATAAATTCTCCATCTTCAATACGGAGATTGACATCTTTTAAAATATCTGTATCCGTGTAGCGCAGGACTACATTTTTATATTCAATCATATTATTCCTCAATTTTCACAATTACTTTCCCGAAGGACTGGCTACTTTCAAGATAGGTGTGCGCTTCTTGTATCTCTTCTAGCCTATAAACCTTCTCAGGCCGGACATCCACTTGATACAATTCCACAAAATCGATCAACTCTTGGAGCTTTTCATTTGAAACATTCCCCGAATAAAAGGTCGTTAAATAAACATTCTTCGACAATTCAACAATTGGATCAAAATCAGCCAAGGTCCACTGGCCACCTAATTGACCACAAGAGCAGATAATTCCTCCTTCACTTAAGTGATGGATACTATCTTTGATATGGCGAGGTCCCACTAGATCTAGAATTTTTGTGAAAGACTCCTCACTTTGCAAGACGCCATCCTTCTCCAAAATCACCTGATCAAATCCGACCGCCTTCAATTGGTCTTCCTTAGCTAAATTTCGGCTAGTTCCTACCAAGTGAATCTCAGGAAATTTTCCTTTAAGCAGTCTAGCAAAGGCAATTCCTACACCACTAGTTGCCCCGCGAACTAACACGCAATCTTTCTCCTCAATTTTGAGATTAAGAAAAGAGCCAAAAGCTGTGTAATAGGTCTCAGGAAGGGCAATCAAGCTTTCCAAATCAAGTTCTGTCTTGATTGGATAAATTTGCTCATTTGGGAGAAGTGTATACTCTGCATAACCTCCATCAAAAGCTCGCCCCATCTCCCCCATAATAGAAATGATTTGCTGTCCAAACTTCAAATCCGGTCGTGTCGTTTCTTCCACAAGACCGACACATTCAATCCCCAAAACTCGTGGAAATTGAACTGACGTCGATAGCCCCTGACGGGTAAAAATTTCACTGTGATTGATACCAAATCCTTGAATTTTCACCAAGGTCCAACCGGCCTTCAAAATTGGTTTTTGTCGTTCGACAACTTCTAATACCTCTGGTCCACCTGGACTGCTCACAACAACTGCTTTCATAAGGTACTCCCTATTTTTTTAAAGTTCTTTCTCTTTAGCTTTTAGATTTGAGATTATACGCTCTTGATACTCCTCAAATTCTTGGATTTCGTTATCCGAAAAGCCTTGGTAGAATATCTCTCCCAGTTCCTGACTAACGCGATCTCCAATTTCTTTTTGCGCCCAACCTAATTCCGTCAAGACTACAAACTTCTTGCGCTTGTCCTGGTCACTCTGTTCAATCTTAACCAAGCCTTGCTCGACCAATTTCTTTATCATGCTGGTCAATGTGTTATTAGCTAGTCCCGTCGCTAAAGCAATATCAGTTGCAGTTGCCCTGCCTTGCTCTTTTTGCCATAAGACTGTTAAAATTTTCCCTTGTTCACTTCTGTATTGAGCATCTGGTTCCTTGCTCAAGAGTTTTTGAAAGATACGCCCGTTCAACAAACGTATCTGTAAAGCTTGGTAGCCCCCTTGCATCTTGTCCATTTTGTCTCCTTTTTATTTCTATATCGAAATATCACAGTCATTGTATCACTGTTCGTTACATCCGTCAACTACTTCGATATATAAGTACCTTAAAAAACAAAAAAACTTCCCTAATCATCTAGGAAAGTTCTTTCTATGATTTTTGATGTCTTAAAAAATTTTATTCAGCCTTAGTAATATCTTCACGCATCTCATCGACATTGAATTTAGCAAAAAGATACTGACGGTCTTGAACTGGGAAACGTTGATCGAGTTGGTCAACTGGTCCAACTTCGATAATACCATTTTCAATAACAAAGTCCATAACGTGACCACCGAATGTCAAGTCGTCTGAAATAAAATGAAGGTGATAACCAGCAACACTCACACCGTGAAACATTTCTGGCGTCCAAATACCAACGATGGTACCTGAAATATCATCTACCTCGTACTCAGGTTGGCGAGTGGCAACATCAGCAAACTTAATATCCGCATTTGATTTAGGAATCATGCGGACATGCATGTGTTTAAAATGACCCTTAATTTTGATAGAACGGAAGAGATTAACCCCATCATAGTAAGATTCAATACGATCCTCAAGTTCTTTATCAGTCATTTCATAACGTTGACGGAAGATAACTTCAGCTTGGTGAGGTACGACTGCTGCATAGGGAACTTTTTCATCTGGAGAAACTTCTACCACTTCGACTTTACCTTCAGAGCCTTTAGCTTGATAGGCTTTACCATCAAGAACAATCAACTCCCCATCAATAGAATCTAATGTTCCAAGACCCAAGTCTCCATGCTCCAACAATTCACCAACTGTTAAAGTACCTCCATAAAGCCCAGCCATCAAGGCTCCCAAAGTATTATATTGAAATAATTTTATGGCTTCAGACATGTCTACACCCTCTTTTTAGTAAAATTCATCTGGCAAAATAGTTTCGCCGAGTTTAATATTATCTTTATAGTCGATTGGAACATCAATAAGGACTGGTCCATCTACAGCTTGAGCCAAGGCTTCTTGGAGCAAGCTAGAAAACTCCTCTTTACTTGTTGCACGATAACCTTTCGCTCCAAAGCTCTCAGCATATTTTACAAAATCTACAGGACCAAAGTCAACCCCTGAAGAGCGACCATACTTCATTTCTTCCTGGAATTCCACCATATTGTAATGGCCATCGTTCCAGATAATATGAACAATTGGCAATTTCAATCGAACTGCTGTCTCCAATTCTTGTGCTGAGAAGAGGAAACCACCGTCACCAGAAACAGAAATGACTTTTGTCTTAGGACGAACCAAAGCTGCAGAGATGGCCCACGGAAGAGCAACCCCCAAAGTTTGCATCCCATTTGAGAAAAGCAAATGACGTGGTTCATAAGATTTGAAATAACGAGCCATCCAGATATAGTGACTACCAACGTCAACGGTAACTGTCATATCATCATCCGTTTGTTCTTGTAAAACTTCAATTAAATCGAGTGGATGGACGGTACCTTCTTCAGGCTGACGGTCAAATTTAACATCTTCGACGACTGTATTTTTTAACCCTTTTAGATATTCAACTGATCCTTCAGGTAATTTGTAGCCTTGAATAGCTGGCAAGAGTAAGTCTAAGGTTGCTTCTACATTGCCAATCAATTCACGTTCTGGCTGGAAGTAAGTATCCACCTCAGCAGGTTCAACATCAATTACGATAATACGTGCTGAAATTTCAGCATTCCAGTTACGTGCTTCATACTCAATTGGGTCATAACCAATGGCAATAATCAAGTCCGACTTCTTAAGCAACATGTCCCCCGGTTGGTTACGGAAAAGACCTACACGACCAAAGAAAGTATCCTCTTCAAGGTCACGTGACACGATACCAGCACCTTGGAAAGTTTCAACAACTGGTAATTTAACATGTTTCAAAATCTGGCGAATAGAGTAAGTTACAGCTTCTGATGAAGCACCGTTCCCTAAAAGTAAGACCGGCAATACAGCATTTTTTATCGCCTGTGCGAGATAGTTAATATCAGAAACAGATGCTGAACCAAGTTTTGGATCTGTCATAGGCTTGATAGCCTTAACACTGACCGGAGCATCGGTCACGTCTTGAGGAATTGAAATAAAGCTTGCACCCGGTTTCCCTGACTTAGCATGGCGATAGGCATTAGCAACCGTTTCAGAAAGGGTATTAGCATCATGTACTTCAGCAGCATACTTGGTAATCGGTTCAAGCATAGCAACGTTATTCATTGATTGATGGGCACGTTTCAAAAGATCTGCACGCTTAACCTGACCACCAATAGCAAGAACAGGATCTCCTTCATCTGTCGCTGTTACCAAACCAGTAGCCAAATTTGAGACACCTGGACCAGATGTTACCAATACTACACCGGGTTTCCCTGTGATACGTCCAACACCTTGAGCCATAAAAGCAGCATTTTGCTCATGACGGGCAACAATCAATTCAGGTCCCTTATCTTCCAAAGTATCAAAAACCCTATCGATTTTTGCACCTGGAATCCCAAAGACATAATCAACATCATGGTTGATCAAACTATCAACCACTAAATCCGCACCATACAATTGCTTTTCTTCTGACATGAACACAGTCCTTCTGGCCCTAAAATGATAGAGCCAATTTTCCTTTCAAGTATAAGTCACAAAGTGTCAAAGTCTGCTCGTTTTTTCACAAACTTTTATCACTTCACAATTCTGTTACCATTATAGCACAGTTTTCAGACAATCTTGTGAAAAAAAGATTGTGAAATTTTGAACTTCTATCACAAAAAGAAACACCTGATTACTATCAGATGTTCATGTATTTTTTACCTTAGCAAACTCTCGATTAAGATAATTTTGCAAGCCTTCAAAATCTCTATTAACTGGAGATAATTAGACAAGCTTGAGCGACCAGGGATATCTACGACATCCAAAGAAATGCGTTCCAAGTCCTTTTCATAGAGAATGCGGAAGGATACCACTGCTTGATTAGAAAAATAATTCTCCCCTGCTAAAATAAAGCACTCATAGATGATGCCAACAGGATTAGCAACCTTCAATTCAATACGAACTGCGCCTAATCCCAAGGCCTCCACTTGCTGAAAACGCTCCAGAATAGCCTGTCGCTGACTGGGGATAAAACTCATGATATCCATAGTGGCCCTCCCAAGATTCCTTTTTGTCTATTATAGCCTAAAGCTGAAAAAAATGCTTGTAATGGGTTTCTTGAAAAGACTAAAAGCCCATGAATCCTTATTTAGCTTCTTTATAATCTCTAAAGTCCGATTTTATAGTGTTATCGTAATCATGTTTATCTACCCACTCCTTAATATCAGCAAACGAATGAATTTCCTTCCTAATACCAGCACCGTCCTCTACAGAAATTACAATTGCTTGCTTTCCATTTGTCCCTAACCAATGTAAAATATCATTTGTTTGCTCTTCAGGAGAAAAATAGATTTGTGATTGTCTTTCGTACTCTCTATCTCTATAAGACTCATATTGAGCTAATTGCTTTTTATAGGCATTATATTCCCTATCGTAATCCTTTTGAACTTTTTGACGTGCTTTTTCGTAAGCCCGATAGTCTTTCTGATAGTCTTGTTGAGCCTTTTTGTTAAGAATCTCACTGAAACTTAAAGTTTTAACAGGAAAAATAGAATCAGGAAAAACATTTAATTCTGAAACTTTCTTTGGTTCACTTGGCTTATCAGGTCCTTTCCTTTTCAATGGCTCAGTTGGACCAGCTGGGAAATCTCCCTCCTTGCCTTGACGGGTCAATACTTTAAATTTCTTTATTGTATTACTATTTGTTGGTGTCTGATTTACAACTACTTGGTAAATATGCTTGACTCCAGGATTGTTATTAAATAGATTAATCTGACTCTCCTCTTTGGCAGTATCCACATTATCAATTTCTATGATAAGGTTTAGCTGAGCAGATAAATAGCTGTCCTTTGGGGCTGGTGACTTACTTAAAAGCTCATCCAAGTTTCCTTCTCTCTTTAAATATCCCCACATGGTGCTATCATTCATCTGATTACGAGCAGAACTCTTATCACCAAAATAAAGCAATTCATCCTTACTATAAGAATAATCTGGTAAATTGCTAGTTAAAAATTGGTTCGTATCCAAATTGTAAGCGAATTGCTTGTCGCTTCGAGTATTCCTCAAGAAAACATAATCATAACCATCAATCGTTCTTAAAGACACAGTCAACTCTTTGATTTCCTTAAAATCCTTGGCTTTCTTCAAATATGGAGTCAAATTAATAATTTTCTTTTTAAAATCTTTGTTAACATCATAAACTACCAAATGAGCTTGATGCAGACTACTCATGGTATCGTAATAGCGAACAAAATGATTTCTACCAATCAACTCAGTCGCTACGTTATCTTCAGAATTATAAAAAGTGGGTTCTTCCTGACTAATGGCAACATACTGATGGCGACTACCGAAAATCTCATTGTCAGTTACCTTATCCGCTTTTAGAGCAGTCTGTAATTCCTCTACAGCTTTTTCATGAAATTTATGTTTGACATAAGCATTTCCTAAAAAGAAAAGTGTGAGTAAAGTCGCAGTATAAATCCTTCCACGCTTCAAGAAGGGAAATTTTAAAATCTTCTTTATCATAACTTTTTTACAAAAATAGCCAGAACATCACATTCTGACTATTACTTTTATTTCTCATCTTCGTCCATTGAAAGAACTGACAAGAAGGCTTCTTGTGGTACTTCAACCGAACCGATGGCTTTCATACGTTTCTTACCGGCTTTTTGTTTTTCGAGAAGTTTACGTTTACGTGAAACGTCACCACCGTAACACTTAGCCAAGACGTTTTTACGAAGGGCTTTGATATCTGTACGGGCAACGATTTTTTGACCGATAGCCGCTTGGATTGGCACTTCGAATTGTTGACGTGGAATGATTTTCTTAAGCTTATCAACGATAAGTTTTCCACGCTCGTAGGCAAATTCCTTGTGAACGATGAAGCTGAGGGCATCGACCTTGTCACCATTAAGGAGAATATCCATTTTCACCAATTGTGAACGACGGTATTCTGACAATTCATAGTCAAAGCTTGCATAACCACGTGTTGATGATTTCAATTTATCAAAGAAATCAAAGACGATTTCGGCAAGTGGAATTTGATAGATAACGTTCACACGATTATCATCGATATATTCCATGGTTTCAAAATCACCACGTTTACGTTGTGCCAACTCCATAACTGCACCTACGTATTCTTGAGGAACCATGATTTGAGCTTTAACATATGGCTCTTCAATAGCATCAATACGTGTAGGATCTGGGAACTCAGAAGGGTTAGACACTTCAAGCATCTCACCGTCAGTAGTGTTAACATGGTAAACTACCGATGGTGCTGTCATAATGAGGTCGATGTTAAACTCACGTTCCAAACGTTCTTGGATAACATCCATGTGAAGAAGACCCAAGAAGCCACAACGGAAACCAAAACCAAGGGCTTGAGACGTTTCAGGCTCAAATTGAAGACTGGCATCGTTCAACTGGAGTTTTTCAAGGGCTTCACGCAAGTCGTTATATTTATTTGACTCAATTGGGTAAAGACCTGCAAACACCATTGGGTTCATTTGCTTATAGCCATGGAGCGGCTCTGCAGCAGGATTGTCTGCAAGTGTTACGGTATCACCGACACGAGTATCCGCAACAGTCTTAATTGAGGCTGCGATATAACCAACATCACCTGTCGCAAGGTAATCACGTCCAACAGCTTTAGGTGTGAAGATACCAACCTCAGTAACATCAAAAGTCTTGCCATTAGACATCATTTGAATCTTATCACCTGGTTTAACCATTCCGTTAACCACACGCACTTGGAGGATAACCCCACGGTAAGCATCGTAAACGGAGTCAAAGATAAGGGCTTGGAGAGGCGCTTCAACATCACCTTGAGGTGCAGGAACTTTCTCAACGATTTGTTCGAGAATCTCTTCGATACCAATACCGGCCTTAGCTGACGCAAGCACAGCCTCAGAAGCATCTAGTCCGATAACATCTTCAACCTCTGTACGAACACGCTCAGGATCTGCAGCTGGAAGGTCGATTTTATTGATAACTGGTAAGATTTCCAAGTCATTATCTAGTGCCAAGTAAACATTGGCAAGTGTTTGCGCTTCAATTCCTTGAGCTGCATCTACCACCAAGATAGCACCCTCACAGGCAGCAAGAGAACGTGACACCTCATAAGTAAAGTCCACGTGTCCCGGGGTGTCGATAAGGTGGAAAATGTATGTTTCACCATCTTTAGCTGTATAGTTAAGCTCAATGGCATTTAGTTTAATAGTGATTCCACGTTCACGCTCAAGGTCCATGCTATCAAGGAGTTGCGCCTGCATCTCACGACTTGACACTGTTTCAGTCTTTTCCAAAATACGGTCAGCAAGGGTTGATTTCCCATGGTCAATATGGGCAATAATAGAGAAGTTACGAATCTTCTCCTGTCGTTGTTTTAATTCTTCAATATTTGGCATTTTTATCTTTCCTAGTTCTTACTTGTGATTATAAAAAAACTAATCGTTACTTTCTATTATACAAAAAAGACAGGCGTTTGCCTATCTCTAATATCTGCTTTCTGACTTCATTTAGTCCTTCTTATTTCTTAAAAGTATCGTTGTAGTGCTTATTAATAATTGCAGAGCGCTTGTTTTCTGTTGAACTACTTGAAAATGGCCCTAAACCACAGGCTAGTACAACAACACCTAATAGAAAGAGGCAATAAAATGGATGCTCAACAATATAGTGTAAAATATCTGACATAGGAAAGCTCCTCTCAAATCATAATTAATTACGATTATATTATCAGAAATATTATGTTTTATCAAGCAAAAAAAGAGAGCCTTTCGCTCTCCCTTTCAATCTTAATGGAATTGCATACCACCATCAACGATGATAGTTTGACCTGTGATGTAGTTTGAGTCAGGTCCAGCAAGGAAGCTAACTGCTGCTGCTACGTCTTCAGGTTCAGACAAACGTTTGAGGGTAATATCTTTAGCAAAAGTTTGCATACCCCATTCATCATCTTTACCAGCATTTTTACCAACTTCGTGGGCAATGTCAAACATCATTGGAGTCTTAACGATACCTGGTGCATAAGCATTGACAGTGATGCCTGAATCAGCCAAATCACGCGCCAAAGTTTGAGTAATACCACGCACTGCAAATTTAGTACCACCATATACAGTCAAGTTAGGGTTACCAACGACACCAGCCTGAGATGTTGCATTGATGATTTTACCACCATGACCGAGTGCTTTAAATTGTGCTTGTGCAGCTTGAGCACCCCAAATAACACCACCGACATTGATGTTAAATGTACGTTGGAACTGTTCTTCAGTAATTGTATCAAGAGGTGTTGTTGGAGCCACACCGGCATTATTAACAACAACATTCAAATCGCCAAAGTGATCAACAACTTTTTGGAAAGCAGCTGCTACTTCAGCTTGTTTAGATACATCAGCTACAACTGCAAATGCTTTATCTGCTGACAATTCAGCAACCGCTTTTTCTGCAGTTTCAGCATTGTAGTCCAATACTCCGACTTTAAAACCATCTTCAACCAAACGTTTTGCAATCGCAAAACCAATACCTTGACCTGCACCTGTAACAATAGCAACTTTTGACATACGAAATCCTCCTCTACCAATTAGAGTCACTAGCTTAATAAGAAGCCTTATCTCAATTGGAATACGCTAAGTTAGTCAAGTTCTGGCAAAGTCATTTTTCATAGGCTTTGTCTTAACTCAATTAAAATTCTACCCCTTTATGAAAACGTTGTCAAGTAATTATCAAACTTTTCTGAAAACAAATAAGACCACCTTGAGGTGACCTTATTTCTATTATTCTTCAAATTCAAAACCTATTGCTTCCATATCGTCCAAGCCACCTAGATTAGTCACCTTAGTATAGCCTCTCTCTTTAAGGACCGATGCAGCAAATTCTGCACGAGGGCCCATTTTACAATAGAGGTAAATGGAAGCGTCTTTTTCAGCTGGAATGTCAGCAGAGAAAAACTGGGTATGAGGTATTAAGAGGGCATCCTTAACATGTCCTTCTGCATACTCTTCTGGACTCCTGACATCAATTAACAGTCCACCCTTGACTAGATCTGATTGAATCTGTGCTAAATCCATCCTACTCACCAAACCAAATCTTAATTTCTCGAGCCGCAGATTCTTCTGAATCAGAGCCATGAACGATATTTGGAATCATGTCACCATCTGGTGCGGTTGCAAAGTCTCCACGAATCGTTCCAGGAACAGCATCGCCTGGATTGGTTGCTCCCATCATATCACGCCATGACTTGATAACACCTGGACCAGAAATAATACCAATAACGGATGGACCACTCATCATAAATTCTGCAATGCTAGGGAAAAAAGGTTTATCAACCAATTGAGCATAATGTTCTTTAAGACGTTCTTCGTCAAGTGTCAGCATTTCCATTCGTTCAATAATGAAGCCACGACGCTCAATACGATCAATCACTTGTCCCATCAAGTGTCGTTTTACAGCATCTGGTTTAATAATAAAAAATGTTTTTTGCATGTTCCCAACCTTCATTGTTTTCTTTTCATTTTACCATAGGAAGTATCATTTTGCAGACCAAAACTTTATATAGTCTTAAACTATACCCACAGAAAGAAATTAACTATTTTTCATTAGTCTAGATAAGAAGTACTATAGACATAAATAGACATTTCGAGGTAAATACAATGACAAAATCTAAATTCCAATTAGTCGGTTCTCTTCTTCGTCCTGCGGATCTCCGTAAATATAAGGACGAAATCGAGCATCGTGACGACATCCAGTATCCTTTCTATGATGCCTTTCCTGGTTATCAAGAAACTGAAACTGCAGATATTAAGCAAATTGTGGCTGACCAAAAAGCTAACGGTATTGACATCCTTACTGATGGTGAGTTTGGACGTTCTATGTGGCATTTAGACTTTGTCTGGGGATTTAAAGGAATTGAACGCTACATTGCTGAGCATGGCTACACTTTTAAAGACCATGATGGTGGTCAATATGAAACACGTAAAGATATCGGTATTCGCATCACTGAGCCGCTCTCAGGTAAGAACCACCATTACCTAGATATCTATAAATTGGTTAAGGCTGAAGCTGGTGATGAAGATACCAAACAAACTATCTGGGGTCCTGCTCATGCCTACACTGAACTTGCTATCTTTGACCGTTTGGCTGGTCCTGGACAAGTCTATGAAACAAATGAAGACCTCAGAAAAGGTATCATTAATGCCTATAAAGAATTCTTGGAAGAATACAAGGCTGTCGGTGGAAAAATCGTTCAATTTGACGACTGTCTCTGGGAACTCTTTGACCCATCAAACCCTGCAAGTTTCTTTGCGGAAGGTAATTCTGATTTGGCAGAATTGGCTGATGAGTTTGTAGCTATCAATAACGAGGTTGTAGACTATGCTCACGAAATTGGTTTAACGGTTTGGACACACAACTGTCGTGGTAACTATGAAAGCCGTTCTGCTGCCGAAGGAACTTACGAAGCCATTGCTAAGAAGTTCTTGGCAGAGCAACACTATGATCGTTTCTTCCTTGAGTGGGATAGCGACACCGCTGGTGATATCAAAGCTCTCGAAGCCCTCAAAGACAGCAAAGCTGAAGTTGTACTAGGACTTTTGTCTTCTAAAACTACTGACCTTGATGACGAAGAACGTGTCCTCGATTTGCTTGAAAAAGCGAGTCAAATCCTTCCAAAAGAACGTCTCTTCCTCTCTCACCAATGTGGTTTCGCCTCATGTGACTCAGGTAATGAGTTGGCAACACCACAACAATGGACTAAAATAAAACAAGGTCAAGAAATCGCTAAGAAATTCTTTGGTTAATTGAATACTTTTAAACATTAAAATCCCTTGCCGTATTCGGTAAGGGATTTTAATGTTGTCTATGCTTGAATAAAAGGTTGTAAATCTTTAAGAGCTCGCTCAGCAATTTTTTCATAGCGCTCTTTCTTGTCACGAATACGTGGCCCTTCCAACTCTTTGATAATACCAAAGTTAACATTCATTGGTTGGAAATGTTTACTTTCAGCATGTGTCACATAATATGGCAGACTCCCGATAGCTGTTGTGTGAGGGAAGATAACCTCATCTTCACCCATAAAGAGACGGGCAGCATTGATGCCGGCAACCAAACCTGAAGCAGCCGATTCAACATAACCTTCAACACCAGTCATTTGTCCCGCAAAGAACAAGTTAGGGTTTGATTTTGATTGGAAGGTCTGTTTAAGCAAGTTTGGCGAATCCATGTAAGAGTTGCGGTGCATTACCCCGTATCGCACAAATTCAGCGTTTTCAAGACCTGGAATCATTTGGAAGACACGCTTTTGCTCTCCCCATTTGAGGTGGGTTTGGAAACCAACAATATTATAGAGACTACCAGCCGCATTGTCCTGACGAAGCTGAACAACCGCATAAGGTGTCTTGAAGTCACCATCACGTGGACCCTTATAATCCTCAGGATACTCCAAACCAACTGGTTTCATAGGACCATAGAGCATTGTCTTGATACCACGTTTAGCCATAACCTCGATAGGCATACAGCCCTCGAAATACTTTTCTTTTTCAAAAGAATTCAAAGGAGCTTCTTCAGCTGTTGTCAAGGCCTCGTGGAATGCCATGAACTCTTCCTTGGTCATTGGACAGTTTAGATAAGCTGCTTCACCCTTGTCATAGCGTGACTTAAGGTAAACCTTGTTCATATCGATAGTCGATTTATCAACGATTGGTGCAGCGGCATCATAGAAATAGAAGCCATCTCCACCGTTAAGCTCATGAATTTTTTCAGCTAGAGCATCAGAAGTCAATGGTCCTGAAGCAATAACTGTAATGGCATCATCAGGAATTTCTGTGATTTCTTCACGGATAACTTCAATTAATGGATGATTTTCAATTTCCGCTGTCACTGCTTCTGCATAACCTTCACGGTCTACCGCCATGGCGCCCCCTGCTGGCACACGGTGAGCTTCTCCATTACGCATAATGATAGAGTCCAAACGTCGCATTTCTTCTTTAAGAAGTCCTACAGCATTGGTTAAGCTATCTCCACGAAAAGAGTTAGAGCAAACCAATTCTGCAAAATTTGTTGTCTTATGCTGTGGAGTTGCTTTAACCCCACGCATTTCATAAAGTTTTACTGGAATACCACGTTTGGCAATCTGATAAGCCGCCTCGGATCCGGCCAAACCAGCTCCAATCACGTTAATATAATCTGCTTTTGATTGAGACATGACACTAATACCTCTTCGAGAACAAGATGAAATCCTGTCCCCACAAATCTTTCTTCATTTTTACTCTTAGTAGTATAGCAAAAAACTCCTCATCTGGCGACTAGGAGTCATCTGTATTTAAAGGGGTAAAATGATAGTCACTTTAGCACCGCCCGTACCATTGTCATTTGAAAGAGAAAGACTACCATGATGTAAGCGAATAATATCATTAGCAATAGTCAGACCAAGTCCACTATGATTGCGGCTCTGTCTACTTTTATCCTCTTGATAAAAGAGCTGAGTGGCCTTTTCAAGTGATTCAAGGGAAAATCCTGGACCAGAATCAAGGCAGATAAACTTGAATTCATCAGATGCGATTTTGGTGAACAAGGTTAACTGACTGCCACTAGGTGTATGCTCCACCGCATTCGAAACGATATTCATAATAGCTCGATTCAACAAGGGCCTATCCCAATTGCCTATGGTTTCTTTCGCAATGTCCTTCTTGTCAAATACCACATTGATTTGTTTCGTTTGAGCTAATGACAAGGTTTGATCGTAAATGTCTTCAACAAATTCCTTAACTGGAACTTCTTCAAGCGTCAAGGTTTTCTTCAAACTCGCTTTGTTGAGTTCGGCCAACTCTTTCACATAAGCATCAACTTGTGCAATACCTTTTTGAAAATGCTCTAACAAATCCGTCTGTTCTGCATTTAAGGGCGTCATAGCTAAGAGCTCAGCATTCCCACGAGCAACTGTTAGGGGTGTCTTTAAATCATGTGTCAGAGCAGAAATTTGATTTTGTTTATCTTGCTCTGCCTTCCAATTTTCCATCAAAGACTCACGAAGTGCTACACGCATATGATCCAAACCACTTAAAACTTGATTGAATTCCTTAATTGTAGACTGAGAAGTTTGAAAATCCAAGTCTTGCTCTGCAATTCTCTCGGTTGCTCTCAGTATAAGTCTAAGCTGCTGGCGTAATCTACTTGCGTATAAGAGTGTTAGAGCCATAAATATAAGGATGACCGACACAATCATTGAACCAATCATCAGAAGGTTAGCATTGGGGAAATGCTGGTTCATCCACTCATTACGATACCGAGGTGATAGTTGGTAATTGACGATGACAATGCCATCTGATCGTTCAAAAGACTGAAAATAGCCGTATCTTCCACCATGAGCATTCTTGAATTGGTAATTTAGTAAGGATTCTTCTTGCAAGTTAACAGGCATGTTAGACTTCTTAAGCTTAAAATCCCTAGTCAAAAAGACATAACTAGTACCATCAGGCAATTTATCTGGATTAAAGACTTTAGAAGTTTCAATTTCATTCCGCACAGCAGACAAATCACTTTCTACCTGATTTGCCGGAATCACAATACCAAAACGATACCCAAAGGTAAAAAGATACAAAATAAGAAGACTACTGATTACCGAAAGAACTGTAAGGCTGACGACATAAGATAATAATATGGTTCTCAAAGAGTGTTCTCGTTTTTTTATTAATGCCACTTGTAACCAATCCCCCAGACTGTTTCAATAGGATTTTGCCCAACATCTTTGAGCTTTGCACGGATATTTTTGATATGTTCAGCCACTGCTGTCGGACTCCCTTTATCCTCATAGCCATACAAATGCGTGTAGATTTGTTCTTTGGAAAAGACTTGGCCCTTATTTTCAGCCAGAAACTGACAAATACTATATTCTGACTTAGTCAAATCTAACAACTGATTCTCAACATAAAGCTCCTGAGCAGACAAATCAAACTGAATATTTCCAATTAATAGCTTATGGTGGCGCTCACGATGTTCACGTCTCAAGTGAGCAGCCACACGCGCTTGAAGTTCTTTAACCCCAAATGGCTTGCAAATATAATCATCAGCACCATAAGTCAAGCCTTGGACAATATCTGCCTCCTGCGTTTTGGCTGTAATAAAGAGTATAGGACAATCCACCTGATCACGAATCTCATGACAAAACTGGAGACCATCAACATCAGGCATCATGATATCCAGTAAAATCAAGTCAAACCGTGGCAACGAGTTCTTATCCAAATCTAAAACACTTGTAAGTCCAGTCACCTTATGATTTTGGATCTCCAAAGCCTTTACAACCAATTGAACAATATCTTCCTGATCATCAACAACAAGTATCTGAGCCATAATCTTTCCTTTCGTACAAAGTTACCCTTATCATATCATCTATAGAAGAGAACTGACAAGGCGTAAAGTAGATAAATATGAGTAGGGTAAAAGACATAGAACAAATATTTTGACCCTTTACCTCTTTGACCGTTATAACAAAGCATTAAGGGAGCTGCAAATATTTCCATCCATTCAATGTATCTAAACATTAAATCCTGAAATGAAGGTCTACTTAGAACAATCCCCATCAGTACCCAAACAAGACTAACAGTCACAAAAGCAAGCACTTCTTTCTTAAGATTCTTGTGACAAAGATACATAGCGATACCAGTCAAAAGCAACCATGTTCCTCCATCGCTAATAGATGTATGAGTTGGCAACACTGTAAAATTGAGTAAATTTAGTAAAAAACCTAACATAGGTTTGTTCACACTTAGCAGATAAAAAGGCACCATTAACCATGGAAGCAACAATGGGAAAAGTAATGTTGGTATCCCTTTAAGGTATTTCTGTTCTTGAATCCAAGCAATGCCTTGAAGAGCAACGAGCAAGATAGCGAATGACGACAACATCATATTTTGTGGAAAGAAACCATCTGGCCTTACAAGAGGATGTAGAAAATTATAGAATCCAAACTGAATCAATCCCATCAAAATCGCTAAAGCATAAATCTTTAGGAAGTATTTTTTTCGATTGTGTGTATGGACGAAACCTTCAATCACAGCAAATAGGAACAAGGGAGCCGCTAATCTCCCAATCATAGTAAACCAAATAGGTATTTTCCCTGTATAGTCAAAAAAGTAATGAATATGGTCAAATACCATAGTAATAAGGGCTATATATTTGAGTTGGAAACCTGATAGACTTAAACGTTTCATAATAACTCTCCTTTCTTTTCATCCTTAGTATAAAAAACAAATTTAAGGAAAGTATCAGTTTTTTGGATAAAATACAAAAAACTATCCCAAGTCTTAACTTGAGATAGCTATGTCTTTATTTAACAACAGATTCTTTGTAATCACACTCTTCGTTACTACAGATGACTTGTTTGCCACCACCACGTACTTTCTTCTCGACGAGGTAATCGCCTGATTTAGGACAGTTACGTCCAACAGGAATATCCCACGACGTAAATTCACAGTCAGGATAGCGATCACAACCATAGAAGACACGATTACGTTTTGTCTTGCGTTCGATGACCTGACCTTTACCACAGGTTGGACAAGTAACGCCAATTTCTTTAGTAATGGCCTTGGTGTTATGACAGTCTGGGAAATTACTACATGCGTAGAACTTACCGTAGCGACCAAGTTTGATAACCATTGGGTGACCACAGATGTCACAATCAAAACCAGCAGGCTCATCCTTAATTTGGATTTTTTCAATACCTTCTTCAGCTTTTTCCAATTCTTTTTGGAAAGGTTTGAAGAATTCATCAATTACCTTCTGCCATTGTTCCTTACCAATTTCAACCTTATCGAGTTTACCCTCCATTTCAGCGGTGAATTTAACATCCACAATATCTGGGAAGAATTCGACGATCAAGCTATTGACGATTTCACCAAGTTCAGTTGGTTCAAAACGTTTTGCCACCAATTTGACATAGTAACGACGTTGGATAACATCAAGTGTTGGCGCATATGTTGACGGACGACCAACACCATTTTCTTCCAGCGTCTTAATCAGTGTCGCTTCAGAATAGCGTGCAGGTGGTTGCGTAAAGTGTTGTTCAGGCGTTGTCACAACCTTCTTAACCGTATCACCTTCAGCCATATCAGGAAGCATTTTATTTTTATCAGAGTCGTTGTAAACGGCCATATAACCGTCAAACTTGATTTGGCTACCATTTGCTGTGAAAATGACTCCGTTTTGAGACAAGGTCACCTTCATCGTATCAAATACAGCAGCTGTCATTTGACTGGCCACAAAACGATTCCAAATAAGGGTATAGAGCTTGAGCTGATCCTTATCCAAATACTTGGCAATGCTTTCTGGTGTTTGGAAAACATTTGAAGGACGAATAGCCTCGTGGGCATCTTGCGCCGCTGAGCTATTTTTCACCTTACTACCATGCTTAGAATACTTAGAACCAAAGCGTTCTGTAATAAATTCAGCAGCTTGGTTTTGAGCAACCGGACTGATACGTGTAGAGTCCGTACGCATATAGGTAATCAAACCTTGAGCTCCTGAACCCAGATTAATCCCTTCGTACAACTGTTGGGCAACCATCATGGTCTTACGTGTACGGAAGTTAATCTTATTGGCAGCATCCTGTTGGAGAGAGGAGGTAGTGTATGGCAATGGTGCATTACGACGACGTTCTTTTTTCTCTACTTTATCTACGTTGAAGTCGTCACTTGTAATACGAGAAAGAACAGCTTGAACATCGTCATTATTGTTGAGCTTAAGCTTTTTACCATCCAAGCCATAGAAGCTAGCTTGAAACTTCTTAGCCCCCTTCTTAAAGGCACCATCAATAGTCCAATATTCTTCTGGTTTAAAAGCCTTGATTTCATTCTCACGGTCTATAATAAGCTTAAGAGCTACCGATTGCACCCGACCTGCAGAAAGACCTTTCTTAACCTTCTTCCAAAGAAGTGGAGAGATTGAGTAACCCACAATACGGTCCAAGACACGACGAGCTTGCTGCGCATCTACCAAGTCCATGTCAATGGCGCGTGGCTCCACAAAGGCATTCTTCACCGCGTCTTTAGTAATTTCGTTAAAGACGACACGATTTTTTTCCTCTGGCTCTAATCCAAGAATATGTGACAAATGCCATGAAATGGCTTCCCCTTCACGGTCCGGGTCACTTGCGAGAAAGACTTGCTTGGCTTTTTTAGCCTCTTTCTTCAATTCATTGATAAGAGGTCCTTTACCACGAATATTAATGTACTGAGGTTCGTAGTTGTTTTCAAAATCAATAGACATACTTGATTTTTTCAAATCACGGATATGTCCAACAGAGGCTACAACTTTATAATTGCGCCCAAGGTACTTTTCAATGGTTTTTGCTTTGGCAGGAGACTCCACGATAACCAAATTTTTCTTTGGTGTCGCCCTCTTTTTAGTCGTCTTTTTAGCCGTTGTTTTCTTTGTTGTTTTAGTTTTTGTTGTCGTTGCTGTCGCCATAGACTATTTCCTTATAATGTTATAAACTGGCTGCGCCACTAATCTGTCTAAAATCTAGTCACAAGACATTAAAAAATGTAACATCTTGGACCGAGCAACTAACATGATACCGTCCTTTTCTTTAACTGTCAATAAAAAACTTTTTCTCTATAGGAGAAGTTTGATTTTCAAGAAAACTCTGAAAGGATGTCAAACCCTGTCGTAATGCACTTTGCACCCTCTTGAATCAAGTGATGACATCCATCCGATTTTCCGTCTAAAATATTTCCAGGTATGGCGAAAACATCTCTTCCTTCTTCCATTGCACGCTCACAAGTAATAAGACTTCCCGAGCGAAGCTTAGCTTCAACCACCATAACCCCTTGACACAATCCAGAAATTATCCGATTTCGTTCAGGGAAATGGTATTTAAGTGGCTGTTCACCCGGTCCATATTCTGAAAGAACTAAATGATTTTTGGCCATATAGTCCTGCAAAGCTTTATTTTTTTTTGGATAATAAACATCAAGTCCTGTCCCGATAACTGCAATGGTCTTACCTTTATTTTTCAAGGCCTCCATATGAGCACAAGTATCAATCCCACGCGCCAAACCACTCACAATAGTAAAGTGATTCCCAAGTTCACTAACAATTTTTCGAACAGACTGTTTGCCTATTTCGGAGCACTTTCTTGCCCCAACAACAGCTAGCTTTGGTTTACTTAGCAAATCAATATTCCCTTGATAAAAGAGGAGGACAGGTGGATTATAGCTATGCTTCAGCTCAATGGGATACTCCTTATCAAAAATTGATAAGGTAGGAAAACGTTGAAAATCTTCCTTAAGCTGCTTAATATCTAAATTCTTGTATTTTTCCATAAAGAGAACTGCATTTTTAGACTTAGATACCACTGCCATATCACGTAAGCTCAGTTTTTTATCTTGATTTTTTTGATAGTCTAAAATATTAAGAATATTTAAATTTGTCAATCCAGCTGCTTTTAGTTTAAAAAGTTCAAAGTTATTCATGTAACTACCTCCATTTCATTATTCGCAAGAGAAATAGAAAAAAAGCCCCTTCATGGAACTTTTGTTAATTATAAGGCATTTTCAGAAGTAAAATATGATGCCGCTCCTAAGAGGTTACTGTCGTTATGGAAATGACAAGCTTGAATTGTTATCGGCTCAAAACCTAATTCTGGCTTTTCGTTAAATAACTCCTCATAGGCATCGCATATTCCTTCAATTAAAGTACCTTGCCTACTGATACCACCGCCGATAACAACTCTGTCCAACTTGAATAAACTCTGCAAATTAAGAATCAGAACAGCAATTTCATGACAATAGTCCTTAAATAGACATTTTAGTTGTTCAGAGTGATTTTCATCTAAAGCCGAGAAAACTACTAAACTATCATCCTGTTCTAAACCAAGTATTTGACTAGCTTCATGAACGAAACCTACCGCAGAACCTTTATTATCGACAAGACTAATCAGTGCTTGCTTAAACAAGGTCCACTGGAAAGGGAGAGTCGTTTGACTCTTGCTTTGGGGACTTGGAGAACGCAAATATCGGGTAACCGACAGAGGAGTTAACAAATCTCCCTGTGAGACAATGCCTAAGCCAACTCCGGTACCTAAAACCAAGGCAGCACCACAATCCAAATCCTGTAAGCTACCATATCTTGCTTCAGCTAAAGCTGCCGCATCAGCATCATTGATAACCTTTACAGGCAGTTGAAATGTTTTGGACAAGCGTGTCCCAAGAGGAATGGCTGTCAAATAAGGAATAAGACCACCCTTGAAAACAAAACCTCGTTTACTATTAATTTCGCCCGGGCATGCAATGGCAATACCAGAAATACCATTCTTAAATGATGAAATAATACTCTCTAAAGTTATCCAGAAATTATCTAGGGACGATGGTGTCGGCACTTTAGATTGGTTGCTAATTCTAAAATCATTATCAACTAATCCAAATTTGATAAAGGTCCCTCCAATATCAATAGCTAAAATCACGCCACTTCACCTATTTTTTTATGATTGACTTTATTGGTTCGAAGCTTCTTCTATGAATTGGTGTAACACCAAATTTATCTATGCCAGACAGATGCTCCTTGGTACCATAGCCTGCATTTTTGGCGAATGCATATCCAGGAAACTCCTGATCATAGTCAGCCATCATCTTATCACGGGTTACCTTTGCTACGATCGAAGCTGCTGCGATAGATAAAGAATTAGCATCCCCTTTTATGATTGATGTTTGTCCTATTGGTAGATCCAAGCTCAGGGCATCAATTAACAAATGTTCTGGTTTGGGACTCAGTTTTTCAATAGCTTCAGCCATAGCAAGCTTGGTTGCTTCATAAATATTGACGTCATCAATCACATGATTATCCTTAATACCAATACCGACAGCTACTGCTTCCTCCATTACCTGCTTATAGATAGCTTCATGTTTAGATTTTGGAATCTTTTTACTGTCATTGAGACCCTTTATTTTGCAAAGCTTTGGTAAGATAACCGCTGCAGCTACAACTGGGCCAGCCAAAGGGCCACGTCCAACTTCATCAACACCTGCAATAAGTTCAACTCCCCGAGCATAAAGCAATTTTTCGTAACTGAGCATCATTTCTAAGCGTTCTTCCTCAGCAATCTCAGCAAGGATAGCTTTGCGACGTTGCTTGATGGCAGTCTGTACACCAGATCGACTATCTTCCTCAAAACTTGCCCATCGGTAGTCATCAAGATCTGTCAATGCTGCCAATTGCTCCTTGACTTCTTTAATTGTCGCCATCAGTATCGACCCCAACAATATCAAGTGTGTAACGGCCTAGTTTTCCATCACGAACTTCTTTGACAAATAGATTATAAAAACGGTCATAATCTTCACGGAAGCCAAGTTTTCGAGTCATTTCCATAATGATTTCTGGTGCCTCTTCTTCAAGGTCAATCCCTTTGAAGCGTTCCTCTAAACGTTCAGGATAGTAAGTTTTAAAATAGTTGAGTCCAAATATCGTCACTTCATCCATTGGCAATAGCTGGTCCTTGATGGCACCAGTCAAAGCGAGTTTCAATCCAACCAATTCATCTTCAAACTTAGGCCACAAAATACCTGGAGTATCAAGAATTTCCAAGTCTTTATTAGACTTCAACCACTGTTGACCTTTTGTAACTCCGGGTTTATTTCCTACAACAGCAATCTTTTTACCAGCTAAGCGGTTCATCAAGGTAGATTTCCCTGCATTTGGAATCCCAATAATCATGGTTCGTAAGGTCTCTTTCTGAATACCGCGTTCACGTAGCCGTTGAATCTTGTCAGCCATAAGACTCTTAGCAGCATCTGTTACCAATTTAACTGTAGATTGTTCCTTGGAATTGATGGCCAAGGTTTTAATCCCTTGACTCTTAAAATAGGTACGCCATTCTTTCGTACGATTACTGTCAGCGAGGTCAGCCTTATTGAGAATTAGAAGCTTAGGTTTATCGCCAACAATTTTGGTCAACATAGGGTTCTGACTCGAAAGTGGCAAACGTGCATCCACTAAAATTGTAACAAAATCAACATGTTTAAGGTTCTCCTGAACCTGTCGACGGGCCTTAGACATGTGGCCTGGAAACCATTGAATAGTAGCCATATATGTTTCTCCTTTTGTATTCTTAGCAAAATATCATTTAAAATCTTTAAAAAAAGCCAAATCATTGGCTTTGCTTTACTTATTATTATAACAGATTTAATTTGAGATGCCCAATTGATAAAAGTTGCCTACCCCTCAACAGGCATAAAGTTACCAACAATCTTACCAATGATTCGAGGATCTTCGTCATAGGGTGCAAACTTATCACCATAACGTTTATTGAGAGAAACTAAACGAAGGCCCTCTTCCTCACGATAGACCTTTTTGATATAGGTTTGACCATCCCAGTCTACAGCATAAACAGCTCCATCATAATCAAAGCCCGTTTGTTTGATTAGTACTACTTCTCCATTTAGGTAGGTAGGTTCCATAGAGTCTCCAAATACCCATGACGCAAAATCATGATCTAATTCTTCATCATAGAAAACTTCATCGTAATTGCCATCACCAAAGTAAGTATAACCTGTTCCGGCTGACAAACGCTCGAAAACTTTGTAAGAATATAACGGAATAACAGGTGCCTTCTGCTTTTCTGCTTCTTGCTCCTCCAAGAGAGCCTTAGTGAGTCGCAAAGCTTCCTGACGATTTTCCTCATTTAATTCCAAGTACACTTCTACAATCTCATGTTCAGATAGAAAATATGTCTCAGCTACACCAAAAAGTTCAGCCAATACCGATAGATTCTTTTGATTTGGTTTCGTCTTACCATTTTCCCAGTTAAAATAAGAGGAGCGAGAAATTCCTAGATGCTTAGCCACTGCTGCCTGACTCATTCCTTGTGCTTCTCGAATTTCCTTAAGTCGTTGTCCTGAAAACATAGCTACCTCCGTAAGTTAATAAACTAACATAAGTTTATCAAAAAAAGCAGTTAACTTCAAGTGAAACTAACTACTTTTACAATTCTCTTTTGTATTATTCTTTAACTAAAAATCCTAGATGGTTTAGTGCCTCTTCTATATAAGCCATATCCTGTTCACTATCTGCTTCGACAAGATGGTAATGAACGCCATTTGTTAAATCAGATAAGGGGCAAAAGTCATTTGACGATGATTGATCTAAAAAATGACTAACATCTCGACGACAAGTCAATTTCAACAAAGTCTGAATTTCTCCGTAAACTGGATGATCTATCATGATATTTTGAATACGTCCTCCATTATCAACAATAGCCAAAAGCTCATCTTCCATATCTGACACAGTATGATTCACCTTAAACAGTCTACGTATATAACAATTGTCATCGCTACTTTTATAGATATAGCCCCTATTAGTTGAAATAATCTGGGCACCATCTGCACGTAAGAGGGCAATATCTTGAACAATGATTTGACGTGTCACACCAAAATGCTCCGCCAAACTTTGTCCATTCATTGCTTCTTTAGCTCCCTTTAAGAGTGCCAATAATTCTTCTTTTCGATTTGAAGCCATAGACAAACCCTCCCTCTTTCAACTAGCGTATTTTTCGAATACTTTTGAAAATCGTTAATGCTATAACATAGTCTATCATACTATGGACAATAGTGCCAAAACCAACTAAAACAAAGAGAACATAGAACAGTTTTTGGAAATCCTCTCCTGTTACGGAATAAAAAATCACGCAAGCAAGAACTTCACCTATGGCATGGATAAGTCCTAAAACAAAGTTGAAAAGTAATGATGATTTATGGTTTTCTATCGTTTGTGGAAATTTTTTCAAATAGAGTGCGCCTAAAAAACCAAATATAATATGAGAAAAGGCTCTAAAAACAACCACAATCGGATAGCCAGCCATAAAGTATCCCAAACTAGAAGCTAAGATAACAAAAGCAGTTACCCAGGGAGATATAAACATAGCTAGAAATATTGGAACATGACTCCCCAAAGTATACGAAGCCGGTGGGATGATTAGTTTAATTGGCATAATACTTGGGATAAGGATAGCAATTGCAGTTAATAAAGCTGCAAAGGTCATTTCTTGAATTCTCTTTTTAGGTTTCATTATTTACTCCTTTTACTGTATATACATTAGTATATTACAGTGTATAGTTATATAAGTCAATAATTTTCAGAAAAAAACACTAGAGCAAAGTGCCCTAGCGTTCTAAGTTTCTTATTTACGTTTTTTCTTAGCTTTTTTCATCTTGTTAGCTTGACGCTTCATCGCGTGTTTCATGGCAAAGGAACCGACCTTACCTTTAAGACCACCACCAAGCATTTGACTAAGGTCCATATTACCAAGGTCTGGCATACCTGCGCCACCCATCATGCCTTCAAGAGCAGACATGTCCATATTCCCCATATCAGGCATATTTGGCATGTTTTTTGGCAGATTATTTGGGTTCAGACCCATTTGACGCATCATTTGCTCCATATCACCAGACATAACACCTTGCATCATTTGTTTGGCTTGGTTGAAGTCTTTAATAAACTTGTTTACTTCAATAAAGGTATTCCCTGAACCATTTGCAATACGGCGACGACGACTTGGTGTCAAAAGATCTGGATTTTCACGCTCTTCCGGTGTCATCGATGATACAATGGCACGCTTGCGTGCAATCTGTTTCTCATCTACTTTAACATTAGCCAAGGCTGGATTGTTAGCCATACCTGGCAACATCTTAAGCAAATCCTCCATAGGACCCATATTTTGCACTTGGTCTAATTGGTCGATGAAGTCATTGAAGTCAAAGGTATTTTCACGCATCTTTTCAGCCAACTCAAGAGATTTTTTCTCGTCGTACTCTTGAGAAGCTTTTTCAATAAGGGTAAGAAGGTCACCCATACCTAAGATACGACTTGACATACGGTCTGGGTGGAAAGTCTCAATATCTGTGATTTTCTCACCAGTACCTGTGAATTTAATTGGCTTGCCGGTAATCTCACGAATAGAAAGAGCCGCACCACCACGTGTGTCACCGTCAATTTTAGTAAGAACGACACCTGTGATATCTAGTTGTTCATTGAACTCCTTGGCAACGTTAGCAGCTTCCTGACCAATCATGCTATCTACAACCAAGAGAATTTCATTTGGATGAGCAAAATCCTTAATATCATGCAACTCTTGCATGAGAGTCTCATCAATCTGCAAACGACCAGCCGTATCAATCAAGACATAGTCATTCTTATTGGCACGTGCTTGTTCCAAACCATTTCTGACAATCTCAACCGCCGGTGTCTCTGTACCCATATCAAAAACAGGAACATTGATTTGTTGTCCCAAAGTCTTCAACTGGTCAATGGCTGCTGGACGATAGATATCCGCAGCAATCATCATTGGACGGGCTTCTTGTTCTTTAATCAGCTTATTAGCCAATTTACCAGCAAAGGTTGTTTTACCAGCCCCTTGGAGACCAACCATCATTATGATAGTTGGAATCTTTGGAGATTTCTCAATTTCAGATGTTTCAGACCCAAGAATATCTGTCAATTCTTCATTAACAATCTTGATGATTTGTTGCGAAGCATCAAGAGTATCAATGATTTCGTGACCTACAGCACGTTCACGAACACGTTTAATGAATGTCTTAACAACTGGTAGGGCTACGTCTGCTTCAAGAAGTGCCAGACGAATCTCTTTAGTGACTTCTTGAACTTCTTTCTCTGAAAGTTTTCCTTTACGTCTTAAATTTTTGAAAACGCCTTGCAAGCGTTCCGTTAAGCTTTCAAAAGCCATATATCATTTCCTCTCTTACTTTCTGCTTGGGTCTAATCTCTATTATCGATACTGCTGAGCACAGCAATTTGTTCCTGAAGATAGCTATCGTCTGGGTATTTTTCCATGATATCATCAAATATTTGGCTACGAACAATGTAATCTGAATACATATGTAGTTTCATCTCGTAAGCTTCTAAAATCTTCTCAGTACGCTTGATGTTATCATATACAGCCTGACGACTCACACCAAATTCCTCGGCAATTTCTGCCAAACTATAATCATCTGCATAATATAGCTCAATATAGTTCATCTGCTTATCTGTTAACAAGGCTGCATAGAACTCAAACAAGGCATTCATGCGATTGGTTTTTTCAATTTCCATAAGCTCCATTTTACCATAAAATCATGGTGTTAGCACGATTCTTGTGCAGAAAAAAGCCGTGACTGTTAATTGTTCTCCAAATAAAATTCAAAACGGTCGCCAACATAGTAACTTCGTACATATTCGAAAGCCTGCCCGTCTTGGAGGAAGGAAATTTGTGTCAGACTCAAGAGAGCATCGCCAGTCTTAACCTTGAGGTGCTTGGCCAAACTACTATTGGCCAAACTAGCTGATATGGTCTGCTGACTTTTCCCTATTTCATAACCGTTATCAGTCAGTGTCTTGAAGAAATGTTCCGTAATTTCTGACTCCTTAAAACCTCGGATAATTTTCTCAGGGATACTGGCAATCTCATAGGCAACTGGAAGATCGTCCGCAAAACGAACACGTTCCATACGAATCACATAGGACTGTGGTAAGACACCTAAATTTTTGATTTCAAATTCATTGGGATGCACACGTTTATATGAAATAAGCTCACTAGACGGTTTCTTGCCTTGGGATTTAACAATCTCTGTGAAACTCGTGGTTCCACGCATCTTTTCCTTAACTCGACTGCTAGCCACAAAAGTACCGCTACCTGGTTTACGCTCTAAAATTCCCTCGTCTACTAAAAGTGTTATAGCCTGACGCACAGTCATACGACTCACATCAAAAGTCTCGCAAAGATCCCGCTCGCTAGGGAGACGTTGCCCGATTTTCCAAGTGCCGTCATCAACATCTGCCTTAATCTTATCATGTATGCGAATATATGCTGGTAGCATCTAATACCCCCTTCTTTACCCCTATTTTACAAAAAAACTAATAGAATTGTAAAGGTGACGACAAGTCTTACAGTTTATCGTATAAATCTAGGTGCTAAGTCCTTAAAATTGTGATACAATGATTGCATAAGAGTCCATGTGTGACGTAAAAAGAAAGGGTAATAATGACTGACATTTCTACTTTGAATGATGTGCAGAAAATCATTGTTCTAGACTATGGTAGCCAATACAATCAGCTGATTGCACGTCGTATTCGTGAATTCGGCGTTTTCTCTGAATTGAAAAGCCATAAAATTACCGCTGATGAAGTCCGTGCCATCGATCCTATCGGTATCGTACTTTCAGGTGGTCCTAACTCTGTTTATGCCGAAGATGCATTTGGTATTGACGAAGAAATTTTTGAACTTGGTATTCCAATTCTTGGTATCTGTTACGGAATGCAACTGTTGACCCACAAACTTGGTGGTAAAGTTGTTCCTGCTGGTGAAGCTGGTAACCGTGAGTATGGCCAATCAACACTTCGCCTTCGTGCCCAATCAGAACTCTTTGCAGGAACTCCTGAAGAACAAGTCGTTCTTATGAGCCACGGTGATGCTGTTACAGAAATTCCAGAAGGTTTCCATCTTGTTGGTGACTCAGTAGATTGCCCATTCGCCGCAATGGAAAATACTGAGAAAAACTTCTACGGTATCCAATTCCACCCAGAAGTTCGTCACTCTGTATATGGTAACGATATTTTGAAAAACTTTGCTTTTGGTATCTGTGGTGCCAAAGGTGACTGGTCAATGGCTAACTTCGTAGATATGCAAATTGCACAAATCCGTGAAACAGTTGGTGACCGAAAAGTCCTTCTTGGACTCTCAGGTGGGGTTGACTCATCTGTTGTTGGTGTCCTTTTGCAAAAAGCAATCGGAGATCAATTGACATGTATCTTCGTTGACCACGGTCTTCTCCGTAAAGGTGAAGGCGATCAAGTTATGGAGATGCTCGGAGGAAAATTTGGCCTTAACATTATCCGTGTTGATGCCTCTAAACGCTTCCTAGACCTCTTGGCTGGAGTTGATGATCCTGAGAAAAAACGTAAAATCATTGGTAACGAGTTTGTTTACGTCTTTGATGACGAAGCAAGCAAACTTAAAGGTGTAGACTTCCTAGCTCAAGGGACACTTTACACTGATATTATTGAATCAGGTACTGAGACAGCTCAAACAATCAAATCTCACCACAACGTTGGTGGTCTTCCAGAAGACATGCAATTTGAATTGATTGAACCACTTAATACCCTCTTTAAAGATGAAGTTCGTGCCCTTGGTACTGAAATGGGAATGCCTGATGAAGTCGTTTGGCGTCAACCTTTCCCAGGACCAGGACTTGCCATCCGTGTTATGGGTGAAATCACTGAAGAGAAACTTGAAACCGTTCGTGAGTCTGATGCTATCCTTCGTGAAGAAATTGCCAAAGCTGGTCTTGATCGTGATGTATGGCAATACTTCACTGTTAACACAGGCGTTCGTTCTGTCGGTGTTATGGGTGATGGCCGTACTTACGACTACACTATCGCTATCCGTGCTATCACTTCAATCGACGGTATGACAGCTGACTTTGCGAAACTTCCATGGGAAGTTCTTCAAAAGATTTCTGTTCGAATCGTTAACGAAGTTGACCACGTCAACCGTATCGTCTACGATATTACAAGTAAACCACCTGCAACAGTAGAGTGGGAATAAAATATAAACCTAATTTAAAGTGACTTGATTGTTTTAACAGCATTTTAAATTGTTTTAAAACGCTAAAATCTAATTACTTATATTTGGTTCCCCACCAAATACCCCACCAGAATTTCTTTCTGGTGGGGATTTTTTATATCTTAATTACAAAAATAGAGCAATAAGCAATGATATGGGGTCAGAAAAATTTTTCCTTTTCTGATGTTCAGTACTAACTCTTACATCATACCTAGATAATGGGGTAAAATCAAAACTCTCTGATTATTATTTATTTGTAAAAAAAATTCACTTTAATCATTTGCTATATTTCCTTCGTTCACATTTAGTCCATAAATTTCAAAATCATGATAGAATCCATTATAGAACTCGAATTGGGAGATTTCGCTTTCCTTTTTAAAACCTAAACTGATTGGTATAAACTTACTTTTAACATTATCAACATCTATATAAATCAGAAGCTTATCAATTTTAAATTTGGATGGAATGATTGTTATTAATTCTTTTAATCCCTGCTTTACAAAACCTTGATTTTCATATCTTTCTGATATCCAATATCCAATTTCGGCTTGATGTTTTTGTAAATCAATATTATGTATATCTATCATCCCTACTGGTTTCTGATTGACGCAAATTGTTAACATAAATAACTCATTATGCTCCATTTTTTCACGTGCATACTTTATAAACGCTCTTTCATTTTCAATACTTTTCATCTCATCCACCCAAGGAAGCCACTTAGCAAGACGTTCTCGTTCAGTAGAAACAGTCTCATATAACCCTTCACTATGGCTATCGGATATATAAAAAAGTTGGCATCGTTTCCCACGTGATTTAAACTCTATGAATAGTTCCGAGTCCAAGTTGGTAGAATCCATTTCATACTCCTTGTTATAAATGATAATATTCTTTAACTCTTTATTTACGAAATCATTATATAACTTTTTTACTACTTTTCATATGAATTAAATTTTGTCTATCTTTTTAAGGTCAGAGCCTATTACAACAACAAACGATTTAAGGTAAAACAAAAGGACTTAGTCCTATACAGTAGAAAACTAAATCCTTCACTAAATTATTTGTCTAACTTTCTGGTATCAGTACAAGTTTACATCACTCGAGTCTCCACATAGTCAGGATAGCATAGATAGATGCTTTCTTACTTAGTGAAATCAAGTACTTTACGTCCTTGAATTTCACCTTTTTCCATTTGATCAAATACTTCCACCGCTGTATCAACAGGAACAGTTTCAACAACCGGTACTACCAATCCTTGTGCACCAAAGTCGAAGGCTTCTTCCAAGTCTTTACGTGTACCTACAAGAGATCCAACAACACGGATACCATCTAGAACTGTTTTGACAATTGAGAGCTCCATATATTCAGATGGGAGACCAACCGCAACGACTGTTCCACCAGCACGTACACTATCGATAGCCTGATTGAAAGCAACCTTAGAAACAGCGGTTACAACAGCACTGTGTGTACCACCAGTTTTTTCTTGGATATAGCCTGCTACATCTTCAACTTCTTTACCGTTCACCACTAAATCAGCACCAGATTCTTTAGCCAAATCAAGTTTATCTTGGTTGATATCAACAGCCACTACTCGTGCATTGAAAACTTTCTTAGCATATTGAATAGCCAAGTTACCTAGTCCTCCGGCACCATAAATAGCTACCCATTGACCAGGTTCAACTTTAGCTTCTTTAATAGCTTTATATGTTGTAACTCCCGCACAGGTAATAGATGAAGCTTGAGCAGGATTAAGTCCTTCTGGAACTTTCACAGCATAGTCAGCGGTAACCAAAGCATAGTCACTCATACCACCATCAACACTATAACCAGCATTTTTTACAGAACGACAGAGTGTTTCACGACCAGTTGTACAGTATTCACAATAACCACATCCTTCGAAGAACCAAGCGATTGATACACGGTCACCTTTTTTAAGTGTTTCAACCCCTTCGCCAACTTCTTCGACAATACCAATACCTTCGTGGCCCAGTATACGACCTGGTACTTGACCAAAGTCTCCATGAGATACGTGAAGGTCAGTATGACAAACGCCACAGTACTCAACTTTAACCAAAGCTTGGCCATGACCTACTACTGCTGGTTTTTCATGATCAACAACTTCAACACCTGTGCTTGCTTGATTAACAACAACTGCTCTCATCTTAATTACCTCCATATGATAACTTTTAACACCTTCATTATAGCACTTACAGAGGTAATATCAACGCTTACATAAAGTTTTTCTTAGCTTGCGAAAACTTTCTTGAAAAGTCTCTATACAAATTCGATAAGTACTATTTTTTCTGCTGATATAGCTATATTTCAATCATTCCCAAGATATCTATACTGTCTCACAAGTGTCTTGGAATCCGGTAGGCTGACTTCAAAATGGAAATAATGATTGCGTCCATCTCTGGCATTCTCTTTATTTAATAAAAAATAATTCTTTTGACTGATGGCCATCTCCCTTATAATATCATCCGTCAAAAAGGTTAAGGGAATATCCATAGCAGAATAGCGATAAAAGTCCTCTTCAAATTTTAAATAGCTAGCAGAAAAATAATCAATTTGAAGTTTATCATCATAAATTTTTCTCTTCCTCATCTATGTTTTCAACCCCCAAACTAATTTCTAATATATCCTTTGTTAGAATACATTTATGTCGCTTGCAAGATTTTATAGTAACTTGATTAAAATCCAAGTCAACCACATAGCCACTACATCTACAGCACCTACCTTGATCCTTTATCTGGAAATTTCCCAATAATTGACCTGAATAAAGCTGGTTTAATAAAGTAAACTTCTCTAAATCATCCAAATGACTCGTAAGATTTTCTTTAGTCTTATCTTCATGTAGGGAACTTGTGTGTTCCGACAAGAAAAAGCCCATCCACTTCATCATTCCCCTATCTTTATGTTCCCTAGCTGATTGAAAGGGAAGGTAACTACGGTCTATCATTTTAAGCCATCTAATCCCCCAGCCGAGTGTCCACCAATAAGCTTACTTCGAGCAAGACTCCTAGATGCCTCCTGTAAAGAAGTTGCTTTTTGAATGGTCGTAAAGCCAAATTCCTGACGAATACTATCTATAGCTGCTTGAAGCCTTTCTTCTTTATCAATGTCATCTGGATTATCAAATAAAGAAAGAATTTGAAGCCCTTCATCTACAAAATTTGCATAAGAGACACTCACACTTCGAACAGCCCCTCCTTGATATTTCTTCCTAAAGAGTGCAATGACATGTCCTATTAATATCCTTGTGTTATTAGCAGGTTCAATCTTCATCTGTGCTTGTAGTGAACGCTTGCCCTCTAACTTTGAAAATCCAATGCTAATGGAAACTTGACAAGCTTTCTTATGAGCTCGTCTTAACCTAATGGCTACCTGTTCCGCCATCTCTCTTAGAATCAATTCAATATCAGCTTGACGCTCATAGTCTCGTGGTAAGATTTGAGAATTTCCTAAGCCATGTGACTTTGGTTTATAAGGTTTATGAACATTACTCTCATCAATACCGTTAGCATGAAAAAAGAGGTCTAAACCTACAATACCTAACTCCTTTTTAAGAATATCAGGATTGCTATTAGCAAGTTCTCGAATGGAGCAAATTCCCAACTTGTTTAGCCGCTTCTCCATCCGCTTACCAATTCCCCAGAAATCAGTCATATGGGGAATACTCCAAACCTTAGTCTCGACATCTTCATAGGACCAGTTGGCTCTCATAGTAGCCGTATGTTTAGCCTCATTATCAAGAGCTAACTTAGCCAATAAGGGATTGCTGTTAGACATTCCAACTGTCGAGTAAATACCTGTCTCCCTCCAAATATCTCTTTGAATACGCCCTGAAATCATATCTAACTTATCTTTTCTAGTAACAGTCCTATCGGGAATAAAGTAATTCAGTGACGACGTGAGATCAATGAAACCCTCATCAATGGAATAGGGAAGAATATCTTCAACACTGGCATAATTCTGGAAAATGTGTTGAATCTGGATATTCTTTTTTATATAGAGATCCATTCTAGGAGGAACGATAAAGGTAACCTTGGCCCAAGATTCGATGTAATCTACAAAATCTCTATCCGTTGGAAGTCCCTGCTTTTTGGCATTATAATAATGAAACTTACGAGAATGAATGTCAAAAGGTAAGTCATAAGAACGACTAACATTTGACTTGCCAAAAACTTGCTTAAATATAGGGGAAGAGGCTAGTATCAAACCATTCGCATTTTCAGCCCTACTCATCACACATAGAGAGGTCTTAAGAGGGTGCAGTCCACGTTCAACACACTCCACACTTGCATAGAAAGATTTCATATCTACAAAAGCAATATCACTTTGCGGTTCTCTTGAATAATCAAAATATCCCATGCTTGTCCTTTCGTTAGTTTATAAACTAACACTAGTATAAATTATAACTTCTTATATTTCAAGTATTTTCCATAAAAAAATAACAACATCCCTTCTAGAATGTTGTTATCCTTCTATTTTTTCCCTTTAACTTGGTCTGTGGCAACATCTTCGCCAAACCACTTGTTAGATATCTTTTGGAATTCTCCTTTTTTATAAAGGGTTCTAAATCCTTGATTGATTTTTTTGATCAGTGTCTTATCTGCTTTACGAGCACCTACAGCAAAGCTTTCACCTTCATAACCAGCAGGCATAACATTATACTGATCCAGAACCCCTGATTTTTCTAAGTAGTAATTAGCATACACACGGTCAATCAATAGACCGTCAATACGTCCACTATCAAGGTCAATCAAGGCTTGAGTAAAGGTCGAATATTGGACTGCTTTTTGGTTGGCAACGATATCCTTCAAAATCTTCGGAGAAGCATTGAAAGCATCATAACCGGAAGACCCTGCTTGGGCACCTAAGGTCTTACCTGACATTCCAGCAACAGAATCAATTCCCGAAGACTTTTTGGTTACCAGTACTTGTTCATTGACCATATAAGGTTCCGTGAAGTCCGCAGACTGCTTACGCTCATCCGTGACCGAGTAACCATTCCAAATGAGGTCAATTGTCCCATTCTTCAGTTCTGTTTCTTTCATATCCCAGTCAATAGCCTGCCATTCGACATCGATACCATACAATTTAAAGACTGCAGTTGCAAGATCAATATCAAAACCAACATAGCTACCATCCTTTTCCTCATATCCCATAGGAACAAAGGTTGCATCAAAACCAATTTTGATTTTCTTTTCTTTGGTATAGGTTTGCCACTGATCTTTCTGAGTTGCAAAATGTGAGCGCGAGCTACAAGCTGATAGCGCAAACAAAGGCAAAATGACAAGACAGCCTAGCAAAATCGTTTTTACTATTTTTTTCATGGAAAATCCTCACTATTTTGGATTGATAGTGACAATCTCATCGGCGATGTGCTGTGCAAACTGCATATCGTGAGTGATAACGATTTGCGTAATCCCAGTCTCACGATTCTGCAAAATCAATTTCTCCACTTCTTGACGCAACTCAGGGTCAAGAGCTGATGTTGGTTCATCATAGCCGACAATTTTCGGATCAATCATCATAGCACGCGCAAATGCAACACGTTGTTTTTGTCCCCCAGAAAGAGAGTAAGGATAAGCATTTCCATGAGCTCCAAGGCCTAAACGGTCAAGCAGAGCTTGAGCTTTTTTCTGAGCATCCTCCTTAGACATTCCCATCGTCTTAATTGGCGAAAGCGTTAGATTGTCTAAGACTGTTAAATGTGGAAACAGTTGGAAATCTTGGAAGACAAAACCGAGCAAATTACGGCTTTCCATCTGATCCAAAGGAATCTCTTCATTTTCATAAATAATTTGTCCTGAATCAATGGTTTCAAGTCCTGCTAGCATACGCAAGAGAGTCGTTTTACCACCACCAGATGGTCCGACAATAGCCAAGATTTTTCCTTCTTCTACTGTCAGATTATACTTATCAAAAATTTTGTGTTGACCAAATTGCTTGGAAATATTTTTTAATTCTAACATAAGGTCTCCTATTTATAATAGTTGAATTTCTTTTCGATGTTTTTCGAAGCCACAGTCACAACACCCACAAGGATAAGATAGATAGCTCCGGCCACAAACATCGGTGCTAAGGTCGCATCACGGTTCGCAGCGGTACGACTTTCCAAAAGAAGGTCTCCAACCCCAAGCACATAAACCAATGATGAATCCTTAACCAAGTTAATAATCTCGTTAAAGATACTTGGCAAGACAATCTTGACCACCTGAGGAAGGATAATGTAGCGGATGGTTTGGAAAGGACTAAGTTTAAGCATTTTTGCTGCTTCGTATTGTCCTTTCGGAATAGCCAAGATTCCACCACGGAAAATCTCTGCGAAATAAGCTGCATAATTAAGCGTAAAAGCAAGAATAGCAGCTGGCAGACGGTCAAAGACAATCCCAACACTTGGAAGAACGTAATAAACGAAGATCAATTGTAAAAGGAGAGGCGTTCCACGCATAATCCAAACGTAAAGGGTTAATAACCAATTTAAAGGTTTGAATTTAATCTGCATTAAGAAAGCAAGTACAATCCCTAATGGAATCGACAGTACGATAACAATGAAAAATACTTGAAGTGTGACTACCGCACCGTTCAAAAGGGCTGGTAATACTTCCAAAACGTATGACATATAAACTCCTATAATTATTTAGTATTATTGAATATTATACCAATTTTTTTGAAAAAATGATATAAGATTTTGAAAATAGTAAAAAGGAGTGCGACTAGACCCAATTTTCAAAATGAGTTCATAATCACACTCCTGGGAGACTTAAATAGTCTGTCCTGAGAAACAAACAATACTTAAGTCTAGCATCCCTAAAGCTTATTTTAGATTTTCTTAACAAATTCAGATTTAAGTTTCATAGCGCCAAAACCATCAATCTTACAATCAATGTTATGGTCACCTTCAACCAAACGAATATTTTTAACACGTGTGCCTTGTTTAATATCTTTTGGCGCACCTTTCACTTTCAAATCTTTAATAACTGTAACAGTATCACCGTCAGCAAGACGTGTTCCATTGCTATCAAGAACCACAAGTCCTTCTTCTTCTGCAACTTCGTTTGGATCCCACTCATAGGCACATTCAGGACATACAAGCAAGATTCCATCTTCATAAACATACTCTGAGTTACATTTTGGACAATTTGGTAATGACATAATTCTCTCCTAAGATTGTGATATAGATATTATTCTACTTTAGATTCTCCAATTAAGCAAGGGTAAAAAGGATAAAAACAAACAACATCTCTTACACTGTAAGAGATGTTAGTATTTTTATTCAACAGTAACTGATTTAGCCAAGTTACGTGGTTTATCGACGTCAAGTCCACGATGAAGTGTTGCAAAGTAAGCAATCAATTGTGTCGGTACAACCATTGAAATTGGTGACAAGTAAGGGTGAACATTATTAAGAACGATGTCATCACCTTCTTTAGCAACATTTTCCTCAGCAATAGTCAACACTTTAGCACCACGAGCAGCTACCTCTTGAATATTACCACGAGTGTGGCTAGCAAGAACAGCGTCAGACAAGAGCGCAATAACAGGTGTACCATCTTCGATCAAAGCAATCGTTCCGTGTTTCAACTCACCTGCTGCAAAACCTTCACATTGGATATATGAGATTTCTTTCAATTTAAGACTGGCTTCCATAGCAACATAGTAATCTTGACCACGACCAATATAGAAAGCGTTACGTGTTTCTGCAAGAAGAGCTGCCACTTTCTCGTCAATGACTTCTTTTTCAGAGAGTGTTGATTCGATAGATTGTGCTACAAGTGACAATTCATGTACCAAGTCGAAAGCTTTAGCTTTTTCATTACCATTAGCCTCACCGACTGCTTTAGCCAAGAAGGCAAGAGCCGCAATCTGAGCAGTGTAAGCTTTAGTAGAAGCTACGGCAATTTCTGGGCCAGCATGAAGAAGCATTGTATGGTCAGCTTCACGAGAAAGGGTAGATCCTGGAACGTTTGTCACTGTCAAACTTGGAATACCCAACTCGTTAGCTTTAACAAGAACCTGACGGCTATCTGCTGTTTCACCTGATTGGCTAATAAAGACAAAGAGAGGTTTCTTGCTAAGGAGTGGCATACCATAACCCCACTCAGAAGAAATACCAAGCTCAACTGGTGTATCTGTCAACTCTTCGAGCATCTTCTTAGAAGCAAAACCAGCATGATATGATGTTCCTGCCGCAAGGATATAGATACGATCAGCCTCTTGAACAGCCTTGATAATATCAGCATCTACAGTCACTTGTCCCTTGTCATCTGTGTAGGCTTGGATAAGCTTACGCATCACTGTTGGTTGCTCATCGATTTCTTTGAGCATGTAGTAAGGGTATGTGCCTTTACCAATATCAGAAAGGTCAAGTTCAGCTGTATAGCTATCACGTTCTTTAACAGTACCATCATAATCTTGGACTTCGACACTATCAGCTTTCACGATAACTAACTCTTGATCGTGAATTTCCATGTACTGATTAGTTTCGCGAATCATAGCCATGGCATCTGAGCAGACCATGTTATAGCCATCACCAAGACCAATCAAAAGTGGTGATTTGTTTTTTGCCACGTAAATTGTTGAGGCATCTTCAGAATCCATAAGAGCGAAGGCATATGATCCACGGATAATATGAAGAGCTTTCTTGAATGCTTCAAGAGTTGACAAACCATCTTCTTCAACAAATTTTCCAATCAAGTGAACTGCAATTTCAGTATCAGTTTGGCCTTTGAAATGGTGACCAGAAAGGTATTCTTCCTTAATTTCAAGATAGTTTTCAATAACACCATTGTGAACCAAAACAAAACGTTCTGTTTCTGAGCGGTGTGGGTGAGCATTATCCTCTGTTGGTTTACCGTGAGTTGCCCAACGAGTATGTCCGATACCTGCTGTTCCTTCTACTCCTTCAGTTTTAGCAGCAAGTTCCGCAATACGGCCAACAGCCTTAACCAATTGACTAGATGCATCGCCAGCTACAAAGATACCAGCTGAATCATAACCACGGTATTCTAGCTTTTCAAGTCCTTGAATCAAGATATCAGTTGCATTTGTGTTACCTACAACACCAACAATTCCACACATATTTTTAATAATAACCTCTGATCAAAGAGGTCATGTCTCCTTCATTTAAAATTGGTATAGTCAATAAGCTCTTTAAAAAGCTTAACGAGGACAGTATATTCGATATATTTGACATTGTCAAGCATAAAAATTGGTATAGTCCTAAAAAGACCTTTTACTTGCCTCTTATCCTAAGGAATAATCCTTAAAATATGCTATAATAAGGCTATGCGAATTCAACAATTACATTATATTATCAAAATCGTCGAAACCGGCTCAATGAATGAAGCTGCAAAACAACTTTTCATTACGCAACCAAGTCTTTCAAATGCTGTTCGTGACTTGGAAAGAGAAATGGGAATTGATATCTTTATCCGTAACCCCAAGGGAATCACTTTAACCAAGGATGGAGTTGAATTTCTCTCTTATGCACGTCAGGTAGTGGAACAAACGAATCTCTTGGAAGAACGCTACAAGAGTCACACAGAAACACGTGAATTGTTTAGTGTTTCCTCTCAACACTACGCTTTTGTTGTCAATGCCTTCGTCTCACTTCTCAAGAGAGCTGATATGACACGTTACGAGCTCTTCTTACGCGAAACACGTACTTATGAAATCATTGAGGACGTTAAGAACTTCCGTTCAGAGATCGGCGTTCTCTTCCTTAACAGCTATAATCGAGATGTCTTAACTAAGATGTTTGATGACAACCGCCTCACATATACCAGTCTCTTCAAAGCTAGACCCCATATCTTTGTCAGCAAGTCAAACCCATTGGCTAAGCATGAAGTTGTCTCTTTGGAAGATTTAGAAGAATTTCCATACCTTAGCTATGATCAGGGGATTCATAATTCCTTCTACTATTCTGAAGAGATTCTCTCTCAGATTCCCCATAAAAAGTCTATCGTAGTTTCAGACCGAGCGACACTCTTCAACCTATTAATCGGCTTGGATGGTTACACCATTGCTACAGGTATTTTAAATAGTAATTTGAATGGTGATAATATTGTCTCTATCCCACTTGATATTGATGATGAAATTGATATTGTTTACTTGAAGCATGAAAAGGCAACCCTCTCTAAAATGGGGGAAAAATTCCTTGATAACCTCGTTAAAGAAGTCACTTTTGACAACTAATAGATGTTAGTCCCCAGCACATAATGTTGGGGACTTTTTATTGCCAAAACTATCCAATTCAAAGCACAAAAAAGAGCCTTTCGACTCTCATCATTATTTATAATTTTTATAGCTTGCCCAGGCCTCATCTATAGATAAGGTCTCAGCATCTGTGTATGAGCCTCTATAGCTGTTCCAAACAAGGCCACTTGTTGAACCAGTTGCTTGGGTAACTGGAGCTTGATCGTAGGCAGTCAAACCATAGTATGCAATAATGCTATTTAATTTAGAAGCGTAAAGACTATCTGTAGCATAAGTCCCTGTCAGTGCCTGAGTGGCATCTGCATAACTACTTGTATTTGATTTCCAAGTACCTGCATAAGTAGATGACGTCATCAAAGCAGCATAATCTGCTAGGGAATCACTCAGACTTCCATAAGAACGGAAAGGTTCATCAATCTCATAAGTCTTCCCTGTACCATCGTCTTCCCAAGTACGCATAGTAACGGAGTTTCCATTATAAGAGCCCTTAATCCCAAAGAAGTTGTAATAAGGAGCTTGACTCAAACCTGACTGACCTGAATTTGATTCCAGAATAGCTTGAGCAATTAGAACAGAAGCATAGATATTGTAATCTTGACCAATCTGTCTCGCAGTCTCTCCGATACTATCAATAAAAGCCGTCGTAGTTTGATTGTAGGCAGCTTCAGCTTTAGCATTAACACTGTTATCATTTTTTCTATCTGTTGTAAAAGCTAGAACCAAAAAGAGCGAACAAACAAAAGCTCCCACGATAAAAATCATATACTTCTTTAAATGACGATACATACAACCCTTCCTTCATAAAATTTTCAATTATAATATTTTAATACTATTCTATCAGAAATAACACTCCTTAGCAAGTTATAGGGATAGTTTCTCCTCAGAACTATCCCTAACAACACCTTTACATATCCTAAATAATAAGATACAATGTGGGTAATTTTTAAGGAGATGAAAAATGAAAATCAAATCATTCTTACCTGGTATAAGTATTGCAATACTTATTTCGCTTGTAGCCTGGACTCTTGGAGTCTTATTTCCTATTATTGGAGGACCTGTCATTGGTCTTTTCATTGGCCTCTTATTTGGCATTGTAGTGACAGACTCTGAAAAGCTCAAAACTGGGATGCAGTTTACATCAAAAAAAGTATTACAATACGCTGTTATTCTTCTTGGATTTGGACTAAATCTTTCTCAAGTCTTTAAGGTTGGCGTAACGTCACTTCCCATTATTCTACTGACTATTACTACGGCACTGCTTACTGCTTATGTCGTCCATCGTGTGTTCAAGCTAGATAGTGAAATTGCTACTTTAGTAGGTGTTGGTTCTTCTATTTGTGGGGGATCTGCTATTGCTGCAACTGCTCCTGTAATCAAGGCTAAAGATGAATCTATTGCAACAGCAATCTCGGTAATTTTCTTTTTTAACATCTTAGCGGCTTTAATCTTTCCTCACTTGGGATCTTGGTTGGGACTTAGTAATCAAGGCTTTGCCATATTTGCTGGAACAGCTGTCAACGATACTTCTTCTGTAACTGCTACAGCTAGTTCTTGGGATAGCTTACATGGAACATCTATCCTAGAGCAAGCAACAATTGTTAAATTGACTCGAACACTTGCTATCATCCCTATAACTCTTGGTCTATCTGTATGGCAGTCACGAAAGGATAATACAAAGGAAGCATTCTCGCTAAGCAAAGCAGTGCCTAACTTTATCCTTTGGTTCCTTTTGGCCTCACTGATTACAACTGTTGCAATGTCACTCGGTGTAACACCTGCCGTCTTTTCACCATTAAAAGACCTTTCAAAATTTATGATTATTATGGCAATGACAGCTATCGGTTTCCAAACAAATCTCAAAAAACTAATCACTAAAGGAGGCTCAGCACTTCTAGTGGGAGGAGTCTGTTGGTTATTAATTAGTCTTGCTTCTCTTCTCATGCAAAAGATATTAGGACTTTGGTAAAAGACATCTAAAAAACTCACAATCTGGCTAAGACTGTGAGTTTTTATTATAGAATCATTTTTTATACTCAAAGACATAGGTTTGGATAACCTTATCCCCATCGTTTGTTACTTTCAAATCTACATTGTAGCTCTTAGTTTCACCACTAATATCCTGAACCTTATAATCACCATCTTTTTTTACAGAAGAGGTGGTCTGTCCTGAATAATGCCTAACTTCAAGGCCTGAAGCTCCATCTAGAGAAAAAGGAATGAGCCCGTTTAAAGAATATAGCCCATACAAAATAAGACATAAAAAGCTCAGCGACACAAGGCTCACCAAATAATATTTAACAAAATCCCCCAATTTAAACCCCTGCTTACTCACTTAGTTATTATTTTCCTTTAACTTAACGTTATTTTTATTAGAGTATTTTCAAATTTTATTTTACACACATTTGGGTATTTTGTCAAATTATTTGATATTTAAAATAGAGCCTAATTTTTCTATATACTAAAAGCCGTTAGTCATCTAACGGCAATTTTTTATTTCTGAAATAACGTATTCAAGACGGCTATAGAGACCAAGTAATAAGTCGTAACTTCGATTTTCATTTTCTTTCAAAACAGTGAAAACTGTTGTACTATAGGTAAATTCAAAGAAGTCATCTAATTCCTTGAGCCAGTCATCAATAACCCCTAAATTTTGATCAATGATTGCAAACAAACTTGGCTGATACCAGATTGTACCTTCGATATAAAGGTTTTTGTCAGATAATTTAGATAGGGATACTTTCAAGTCAGCAAGCTCTCTTTTAGCAAGATTTGGTTCAATCTTTAAATCAAAAAGCAAGCGTGCATCATGATTTAGAATATCGAGTTCTGCTTGAAGCAGTTGAATATAATGTATCGCTACTAAATACTGGTTCATGGGTCTCTCCTGATCATCTGAAAATCGTACTATTATTGTACCACTAAAGAATGAAAAAATGTAGTAATTATTTAATTTTTTACAGGATTTTTTTAGAAAAAATACGATGCTTTAAATTTCTGTTTAAAACTAATGACACTAGAAATTTTCTAAGAGTTTAAGAAATGAAAGATTTTTTTAAAAAAGAAAAAACACTCACGAATGAGTGCATTTCTAGTATTAATGGCTAACCATTTCTTGTGCAATTTCAAAGCCACTAAGTTTTCCAGGATAGTAAGTTGGCCAATTATCCATTTCTTTTAGAATCTCATCTTGGCTACTATTTCCAAAGAAAATATGGAAATGTGCTGAAGTTGTTGGATCTATTTGATGATCTGAAAATTGGACATACTGGTAAGGGTTATCTGCTGCTTGACTATCAGTTGCTGTAAAGAGATAACGAACACCTTTTTTACCAGAAGCATAGGTTAGAATCTTATAACCATCATAACGATAAGTGTGTGTCACACTACTTCCATCATTCTTTATGAAAGTCATGGTCATCTTTTTACCATCAATGGCAATTTTAGAAACATCTGTTTGATAGCCCTTAGTGTAGTATTCTTTGTACTCTTGTGCAGTTTTATCTTTATTTAATAGAGATTTGTATTCAAATACTTGATCTAAAGTACCATCTTGAAGATAAGGATAAACCGATTGCCACTCACCAGACCAATCCGAAAGTTCTCTATCTTTAACATCTTTGTCATCGAAGTAACCATTTTGAACCGTTTTCTTGTCATCACTTCCCGTTTCAGGTTGAATAGCTTTACCTTCAACGTCCGTTGTTAAACGAAGATTTTTTAGGTTCTCAGTCATAACACTGATATAGTCTTCACCTTTTTTCAACTGTTCCTTAGTTAGTGATTCAATTGGATTTAAAACTGCTGTCTTAACTCCTACTTCGTTAGCTAAGGTTTTAGCAACACTACTTGAAGCATTTTCCTCAAAATAGATATAGTTAATATCATATTCTTTGACATACTTAGAAAGGCTAGCGATACGTTTTGCAGAAGGGTCGGACTCAGCTGAAACACCTAAAATTGGTACCTGTGTCAAACCGTAATCTAAGGCAAGGTAGGCAAAAGCTGCGTGCTGAGTAACAAAACTTTTCTGTTTTGCTTGACTAAAGGCTTCAGTATACTCCTTATCCAAAGTCTTTAATTTTTTAAGGTATTTCTCGGCATTGGTTGTAAAGACTGCTTTTTTATCTGGATGCTGAGCAATCAAACCGTCTCTAATAGTTTCAACTAATTTTTGAGAACGTTTAGGTGAGAGCCAAACATGGGGATCATATTCGTGGTGATGTTCTTCTCCACCATGATCATGATCTTCTTCCTCTGTTCCAGGTAAAAGAACCATGCCTTGACTTGCCTTAATGACTTTTGTATTTTTTGTGTTGATAGACTTTTCAACTTTTGGAACCCAGGTTTCCATATTTTCATTTAGGTAGACAAAAGTGTCTGCTTTTTCAATGTCAGCGACATTCTTAGTAGATGGTTGGAAATCGTGGGCTTCACTTCCAGCAGGAATGAGATAAGACACCTCTCCCTCATCTCCTACAACCTGCTTGGTAAATTCATAAACAGGGTAAAAGCTCGTCACAACTTTCAAATCACCATTTCCTTTTGAACCGTGGTGACTAGTCGTATAATAAATACCTGCACCAGCAGCTAAAACAACTGCTGCTAATCCTGCTAGGCCAAAAATGCGTTTCTTTTTCATGATATTCCTTTCAAAATACTTAACCAGTTAATAGTTTACTGGTTAAGTATATCACACTTCATTTATTTTGCAAGTCCTAAAATAAAAAAAAATGAAATATTTCGACGAGAAAGAATTATTTGATATACTGGAAATATCATTTGGAAAGTAGGTTATACATGTTTCGAAAATTAATCCTATATCTTTTTTTATTGCTTTCAGCCATAGGCCTGACTTATGATACGCAATCATACACTTCAGGCGCTTTGTCTGGTTCGGCATACGGTATTATTGGACTATCAACACTGATTGCCTTATGTTATATCGTACCAGGAATATTTCTGATTCTGTACTTAGGCAAGAGATGGCAGGTGAAACCACTTGTTCTCATATTTGCTCTAATTGGTGGAGTCTTTATCACAGGATGGATAGCTGGTTATGCCAATACCATTTCTCACGACTGGGTGACTGCTCATCTTTCTTCAAAGAGTTTCTTCTACCGCTTTGAGGATGCTCTTATGGCTCCCCTAGTTGAGGAACCCCTAAAACTAGCAGCTTTTCTCTTTGCTATCTATATGGTGCCAACGAAAAGTTACAAGGGGCTCTTGCTTGTCGCTATTACGGCGGGTCTGGGCTTCCAGATTAGTGAAGACTTCTCCTATATTCTTTCAGATTTGCCTGATGGTTTTTCTTATACGATTTCAGGTATTCTTGGTCGAACTATTGGTGCTGTATCGTCTCACTGGCTTTACACATCCTTCCTTGCTATGGGGCTAGTCCTTATATGGCGTTCCCGTCAAAAACTCATTAATTCTAAATACAGTCTTATTGGTATACTTTATGCTTGTGGTGCTTTTGCTGCACACTTTGCTTGGAATTCACCTCTTCGAAATTTAGAAAGCGATTTGCCATGGGCATCAGGCCTTCTCATTTCACTCAATCTTTTCTTCTTTATTACGCTTTATCAGCTCCTCTCGAAACTGGATAAAGAAAACAAGTAATGTTTACAATACTAAAAAACCTTTCCAATTTTATGGAAAGGCTTTTTTGATGACTTTAATCACTCATAGAAAAACGATTGGTCATCAAATTACTTGCATCATCTAAGACTTTTGCCAATAGTTTATCTGTTTCTGACTGAATCTGGTCACTAATCTTTTGATTTTCAGCTTTAAAATCAATACTCTCACCATTTGCTAAAGCAGTATCTACATGATTAATCATAGCATGGCCAAGAGCCATAGTTGTTTCTACATAAGCATCCAAATCAGATTCATGCTGTTGGAAATGAGGATCACAGATAGCAGCAATCAAGCGATTACTCCAGTAGAAATTACCTGTATCCACTTTATCAGTTGTTTGACGGAAATAAGCAGGTGTTGTTCCGACTTGAGTCCAGAATGGCACCATTGTACCAAATGGCATTGATCCATAGGCTAACCACTGAATTCCTGTCGTTTCTGATGGTTTGTTAGGACGCATTTGCAAGAGAGCTGTTTGACTAGTACGGTTGATACCGATTGGACGGAATTGGCGTTGACTCACCGCATCTCCTTGAGGTCCATAAGGATCGTAAGGTGTATCTTGGTAATGAAGACTCAAGACATATTTAACATCTTCAACTGTAATTTTGCGGTATGGTTTTTGACACCATGGAATAAAGAATGATTTTGGATCATAATCTTTTTCTGGGTTCAAGAATTTCTGGATTGCCCAGGCACGTGGTGTATTATAATGACGATCCTTATCTCGTTGGCTACCAAAAGCATAACGTGGATTAAAGTGTTCATTAGAATAAGTCAAATCCAAGTGATGTTTATTAATAAAATCTCGAATGTCTGGTGAGGCTAAATAGTCGTCTGGATTTTCAAACTCATAGTGATCGATGCCAAGTTGGTTTGGGTTAGTGACATAGGCATCATCTGGAACACGTCTTGCAATCCAATGGTGACCACCAATGGTCTCTAGCCACCAAATTTCTTCAGTATCTGAGAAAGCAATACCATTAGATTCGTAAGTTCCGTAAGTTTCAAGAAGTTGCCCCAAACGAAGGACACCTTCACGCGCCGTCTTGATATATGGCAAGACCAATGTTAACATATCCTCTTCTCCAATACCATCTTTAACAAGAGGGTCTGCACCGAGTACACGCGCATTGGTGGTGATTGTTTCTGTTGCACTCATGGCAACATTAGCTGAGTTAATACCAGCTTCACCCCAGATACCGTCTTTACCAAGTGCATCTGGAACAGAAGTATAACGTAGAGGATTATCTGGCAAATCAATTGAAAAATTGCTAAGCACAGACTGGTAGTGACGCGGTTGGTCTTCAGGGGTCACGACGAGAAATTCTTTGGGCGTAAAAACGCCAGATTGAGAATCCTCAGTACGTGCAATCATGGTAGAGCCATCATATGAGGCTTTCTTACCTACTAAAATCGTTGTACAAGCCATAAAAGCTTCCTTTCTACTTACAAATCGTCCGCAATTTTATTGATTTTTCTGAGACGATGATTGACACCACTCTTGGTCAGAGGAGGTTCTATACTATCTGCGATTTGCTGGATAGAGTAATCTGGATTGGCAATACGGAGTTGGGCAATTTGGCGCAGCTCCACAGGTAAAATCTCCAAGCCAACTGTATCCATAATCTTGATAATATTATTAATTGTTTTCATACTAGCACTAATCGTTCTAGCAATATTAGCTGTTTCCGCATTATTGGCACGATTCAGATCATTTCTGGTCTCTCGCATAATTTTGACCTCTTCGAAGGTATCCTTAGAGTTCATTGCACCAATAACAAGGAGGAAATCCATAATATCCTCAGCTTTTTGAAGATAGGTCACAAAACCATTTTTATGACTCAAAACCTTGGCATCGAGCATAAATTTTTTCATTAGAGAAGCCAAGTCCTCTGCGTGGTCTTGGTAAACGGAAAAAATCTCTAATTGATAACGGCCTTTTTCAGGATCACGAACTGTTCCAGTCGCCAAAAAAGCACCTCTTAAATAGGATCTTCCAGCTTCGTCATCTTCCATTACTGATGTTTCAATGCCTGTTTCAAAGCCAAAGAAAGAATCCGCCAATTGTAAATCGGACAAAATATCATTGACATGGTCAGCTACAAAAACCGTGTAAACACGATTTTTCTTGAGATTAGTCTTGTTGTGATGTCTCAATTCAGGATTACTCTGATAACGACTTTCCATTAATTGGTAGATATGTCGCGCAATCTTTGCATTTTCTGTTGAGATGGAAAGAGTCAATCCTTGGTTGGTCAATCCAACAGAACCAGACATCTTAATAAATGCCGACAATTCAGCCTTGTCTTTGCTTGAAGCTGCAATTATCTCTTCTTTAACCTTAATTGTGAAACTCATGACTTATTCCTCACTAGATGCATGAGCTCATCCACTACCAAGTCACCATGGTGGAAGGCACCACCATTTTCAAGTCGCAAAAAATTAGAAGACACAACTGTCTTTGCTTCACGACGTAAGCCCTCAAAATCATGCTCAACCTGAACAAGGTATTCATCAAATTTATTACTTGCCATGTATTCCTTAGGCACTTTCTTGATATTAACTAAGACATTGTCAATCACATCGGAGCCAAGATGACGATTAAGAACAGCCACATGGTCGGCATCTGAGAATTGCTCAGTTTCTCCGTACTGCGTCATAATATTACAAATGTATGTGACATCAGCCTTGGTCTCAATAAGAGCCTGACGAATCTCTGGTATCACCAGGTTGGGCAAAATCGATGTATAGAGAGACCCAGGACCTAAAACAATCATATCACTATTCATAATAGCATCAACAACCTTACGACTGGCCTTAGGCTCTTCATCATTATAGGTATTGGTCACATAAACGCGCTCAATCATGCCATCGTACTGAGCAATACTACTCTCACCTGCTACTTCATGACCATCTTGAAAAACAGCATGAAGCGTCAAGGCAGTCTCACTGGCAGGATAAATCTTACCTGTGACGTGGAAAAACTTCGTCAGAAGCTGCATGGCATTATAGGTAGATCCCTGCATTTCAGAAATTCCAGCGATGATTAGATTTCCAAGTGGATGACCGGCCAAAGCGCCATCGGTTTTATCAAAACGATATTGAAAAACTCTTTCATAAAGTTTAGGCATATCACTCATAGCAACCAAAACATTACGCAAATCCCCTGGAGGTGTCAGTTGCATGATATCACGCAAATCTCCTGAAGAACCGCCATCATCAGCTACAGTTACCACAGCAGTGATATCAACATCCTTATGACGTAAACTACGAAGAATGACTGGAATACCAGTTCCCCCACCTATTACTGTAATTCTTGGTTTTTTCATGAACGATTCACCGTCTCCTTACGTCGATCCTTATCACGATGTGTTTCATTGACTGTCCAATCATTTTTTAAATCTTGGGCTAGACGATGTGCAAAAGCTACACTACGGTGTTGACCACCCGTACACCCAACAGCAATAGTAAGAACAGACTTACCTTCTTTTTTGTAGCCAGGTAAGATTGGTTTAATAAGCTGTGTCAAATGATTGTAAAAGTCTTCTGATTCCGTATGCTTCATGACGTAATCAAAAACCTCTTTATCCAAACCTGTGAGGTTACGAAGGGCAGGATCATAATAAGGGTTTGGCAAAAAACGGACATCAAAAACCAGATCTGCATCCAATGGCAGTCCATATTTAAAACCAAAGCTCAAAACTTCAATACGGAAAGAAGATTGGTCTTGCTCAGATGAAAACTGTTCAGAAATAGCCTTACGAAGTTGGCGCGGAGTCAATTCTGTCGTATCAACTACGTTTTGACTCAAACTCTTAAGCGGTGACAAAAGCTCACGCTCTAACTTGATGCCATCCAAAACACGGCCATCTGCCGCCAGTGGGTGACTACGACGTGTCTCTTTGTAACGAGAAACCAATTCACCATCCGTAGCGTCCAAGAAAAGAATCTTGAAATTAAGTTCCTCATTGCTTTCTAATTTATCCAAAATATCGTTGATTTCATCGAAGAACAAGCGACTTCGCATATCAACGACAAGAGCAATCTTATCTGTCTCTTCACTATGTTTTACCAATTCGATAACCTTTGGTACCAAAGAAGGTGGCATATTATCAATAGTGAAGTATCCAATATCCTCAAAGGATTGAATCGCTACAGTCTTACCTGCTCCGCTCATCCCTGTTACAACAACTAAATTAATTTTTTTCGTTCCCATGAGACTCCCTTTCTAGTCTTTCTTCTTTCAAGACACGAATATCGTCTGACATTTTTTCAACTTGTTGGCTAACCCCCATAATCATTTCTGTCTGCAATTTTTGAATAGTAAGCAAATCTGATTGGTCTTGTTGCACCAAGTGATCAATTTTTTCATGTAAAAGTCGGATTTCTTCCTTTGATTGTTTATTGACGTTATAGTCATTTCGTGCTTGCAATCGATCGTAATCCGATGCCCGATTCTGACTCATCATAATCAATGGTGCCTGAACGGCAGCTAGAGTGGACAAGGCCAGATTCAACAGAATAAAAGGATACTTATCAAAGGCAATCCCAAAGGGTTGGATGACATTTAGCCCCATCCAAATAGCCATGAAAGCAATGAATGACAAGATAAAAGTCCAAGATCCACCAAATCTGGCCACTTCATCCGCCACTTTCTGTCCAAAAGTAATTCGACTATCCAATTGTTTCTGGACATCCTGGTCCTCGTAGAGCAAACTCTTGGTCACATCATGAACTGTTTCACGCACGTGCTCATTTTTCTCATTAGCATTTGCGATAATCTCGTCGAGAAAAACTAACCTATAATCCAAAAGGCTAATATTACTAATGAAATCATGTCCTTGTAAATCAGGGTAATCTTTTTTCAAAAGCACCTGCAAACGACTATTTAGTCGTTCAAAATAGGAGCCATCGGTTTCATCGAACCACTCTTTAGAGATATAATCCTGAACTCTCTTAACCTGCATATTTTCGCCTTCTTTCTAGGCTCTATTATACCATATTGAAAGCTTAAACGTTCAATAGATAAAGGAAAAGAGTCCAAGACTAACCTCAGACTCCTCCATTATTGGGACAATTAATTTAACATCTTCTTATTGGTAATTCAAAGTCCAGTAGTAAGTACCATCACCTGCGACAACACAAGCCACTGCAGCTTGAGTAGCATCTGGACTCATGAGAAGTTCACGAATACCACTGCTCAACCATTTATTTGCAACAACTGAACCATCAGATTCACGACGGTAAACAATACCGTCACTGTTGTAAGTATGTGAAATATCTTTGGCATGTGGAAGAGTTGTGCTATTGTAAAGATCATCAGACCATGTAAGCGCTGGTAAACCGGCAGCTGTACGTTGAGCATTGATTTCATTAAAGGCAGCCTTAGCTGAATCAACTTCAACATAATCAGAATTTTCAGTTGGTTCTACATGATAAACAAATTTAACATAACCAAATTCAACATCACTATATTTTTTGTCGTCAACACCGCTCTTGAGATTAGCTGTAATCACATAGTCACGTGCCCAAGCACTGCCCTTAGAAGCGTTGAAGTTGTCAACATCTTCAATTTCCCAAGTTACATTACAATCCCAGCCAGCATTGTCTATGAATTTTGGAGCAAGATTATTAATGACATAGTCTTTGAATTCATCCACATTTTGGAATGGAAGAGCTTCTCCCGCTTTACCAGTACCAACTACATTTTCAGAATACAACTTAACACTTGATGCGTTGTCATCGTACATGTATTCGTCGTTTCCTGCTGGTTTATGGAAATCTGGATCAAGCTCAGGGTCATCATTGGCAGTACCATTGTAGAGTTTCCACTTACCATCAACCCATTTGTAATAACCATCGATACCACGCGCATTTTCCTCATCAGTCATTGCGACACGGTAGTAATACGTACCGTTGTCATCTACAAATCGTGGGTCTGAGTGCATGCGATAATCTGTTGGTGGCAATGTTGGTTTTGGCAACTTATCATAGTCAATGTTTGTTTCAGGCGCATATGGTGGTTTTTCAAGTTCAGGAGCTTCAGAACTTGTTTCTGATGTTGAACCTGTCTCTGAAGTTGCTGTTGAAGAAGATTCAGAAGTTACAGTCGAACTTGAGTTACCAGTTGAAGCTACTTCTGAACTTGCAGACGAAGTTGAATCTACAGTTGACGCTGCTTCTGAACTTGCAGACGAAGTTGAATCTACAGTTGAAGCTACTTCTGAACTTGCAGACGAAGTTGAATCTACAGTTGACGCTGCTTCTGAACTTGCAGACGAAGTTGAGTCAACAGTTGAAGCTACTTCTGAGCTTGCAGACGAAGTTGAATCAACTGTTGATGGTGCTTCTGAAGTTGCTGATGACGTTGAATCTACAGTTGAAGTTGTTGGAGCTTCAGAATCTGTGCTTGAAGCCTTAACAAGCACCCACTTACCATTTGAATAATAGTAATAATCGCCATTATCTTTCAAATAATAGTGAGTACCATTTTCATAACGGTAGTGAGGGTCATTTCTCAAAACCTCATAACCTGTCGTTGGTGTATTGTTAGAACCACTATTGTTGTTATTATAGTCACCACCACGAACCCAACGACCGTTATAGTTAACATAGTAGCTACCATCACTCAAAATGTAGTACAAATAACCATTGCTATAGCGGTAAGTACCTGATTCGTTGTAGTTGTTGTAACCAGGATTATAGTTGTTATAGCCATAATTATAGTTATAATTATAGCCATAGTTATAGTTTGGATAGTAATTATTGTAACCGTAGTTATAGCCATAATTGTAAGTATAGCCTGGATAATAGCCATTGTAGCCGTAGTTATAACCATAGTTTGGATAATAGTTGTTATACCATGAGTTATAACTATAGTTATTAGAATAACCACGTCCATAATAACTATCGGCCTGTGCATGATTGTTGCCAACTACCGTTGGTGCTAAAATAGCTGCCCCTAGGACAGCACATGAAAATAATCGTAAACTCTTTCTCATTGTCTTTTCCCCTTTTAAAAAAATATACCTTTTATAAGCAATCGCTTACATTTCCATTTACACTTTAATTGTAAGAAATAAAACTTCTATTGTCAAATTATTTTAATAATAGAAGTTTCTCAGACTAAACCAATAGAAGACTAACAAAGACCTAACTTTCTTTGTGAAAAACGGTTAGGCGGACCTCTTTTAGGGCTTAAAGGCAAGTGTTTAAACAAAAAAGCCCTCTATTTGTATAAGGACTTTTAGCGTAACATTAACGATTATCAATATTTTCTGGGTAAAGATCGTGATTAAAGAGACGTTGCTCGGCCATCTTCTCATACTTTGTTTCAGGACGACCGTAATTATAATAAGGGTCAATCGAAATACCACCACGAGGTGTAAATTTACCCCAAACTTCTAAGTAACGAGGGTTCAAAAGTTTCACTAAATCTTTACCAATGGTATTAATACAGTTTTCATGGAAGTCTCCGTGATTACGGTAACTAAAGAGATAAAGCTTTAGAGATTTAGACTCAACGCAGAGCTGGTCTGGAATATAAGAAATATAAATACTTGCAAAATCAGGTTGCCCAGTAATAGGACAAAGTGATGTAAATTCTGGACAGTTGAATTTGATAAAGTAATCATTATCAGTATGACGATTATCAAAAGACTCCAAGACTTGTGGAGAGTATTCAAAAATATAAGGTGTCTCCTTATTACCAAGGAGAGTGAGGTTTTTCATTTCTTCTTGTTGTGACATTTTTCTTCCTTTGTTGTTAATTTTTCTAGACCTTTATATGGTCAATTTTTAATCTAAATTTCTAATGTTAATCATTAAAAAAGTAAAAATACTATCAATTCTAAGCTTATAGAATGTGAAGATTAGACACCGCGCTCATTATCGTAGAGTAGGGTATGAAGCTGAGGGAGAACACGCACATTTCCCCACGAGTCATCAGCAGCTACTGTCTCCCAGAGCTCTTTGAGGCGATCTAATTGATGTTGGACAATATTACCTTCTGCTTTCGGTTCAGGATTACCAGCCGAAAGAAACATGACATCTGGCTGATAACGTTCCTGAATCATTTTAGCAAAGGCTAAATCATCATCGTCAAAAACAGGAACTTTGAAGGTAACTTTATCAGGATCAAGTTGTGAAACAATAAAGTCAAGGGTTTCCATATTGACTTCCATCTTGGATGATGGTGGTTTAGGACTTAAGGTTACTTGATCAATATCCTTGAGCCACTCCTGCCAGCGAGAACCCTGAGTTTCAACGGCCAAAGTCACTCCTCTAGCCTTGAGTTTTGAAACGAGTTCAGCCATATTTGCCGCTAAAAGAGCTGGGTTTCCTCCAGACAGAGTAACATAGTCATAAGTTCCTAGCGCATCTAAAGCCTCAATAACTTCATCAGCTGTCATACGTGTTGGCTTCTCTGACCCATCCCAAGTAAAGGCAGAATCACACCAATCACAATGGTAATCACATCCTGCTGTCCTTACAAACATGGTCTTTTGACCGATAGCTCGGCCTTCCCCTTGAAAAGTCGGTCCGAAAATTTCAAGCACTGGCAGTTTGAGTACACGTTCTCTAGTCATCCAACCACTCCCGTCTAAACTCTGCGAAGGCTGTTGGTGTTTCATAAAGACGCACATATTCCAAACGAAGTCCTCTCTCCTCTGGCAGATGTTGACTCGTCGTCTGGAAAATCCAGAAAACCATATTTTCCGCAGTTGTATTCATATAAGGCAGAGTCTCATTGAGATAACGGTGATCTAACTGAGGTTCCAAATGATCCTTATAAATGCGCTTAAGGTCACCAAAATCGTAGGTCATGCCACGCTCATCCAAGTAGCCACTAACTGCAATTTGAAGATGATAGGTATGGCCATGAAGTGACTTGCATTTTCCTTCGTAATTAAAGAGATGGTGGGCAGCATCAAAAGTAAACTCTTTAGAAACCATTGTACGGTGAGGATTATAAACCAAGGACTCACCTGTTTCTTTCTTGATTTCTTTCGGTGCAAAGAACATTAAGCTTCTCCTCTTTCTGCTAGATATTTTTCAAGACCTTTTTGACGCAAGTGACAGGCAGGGCATTCCCCGCAACCAGTTCCAATAATACCGTTATAGCAAGTTAGCGTTTTTTCACGAACATAGTCAAAAGCTCCAAGTTGGTCAGCCAAAGCCCAAGTCTCAGCCTTATCTAACCACATGAGAGGGGTTTGGATAACAAAATCATAGGCCATGGCAAGATTAAGTGTGACATTAAGCGATTTGACAAAAACATCACGACAGTCTGGATAACCAGAAAAGTCTGTCTCACAAACACCCGTAACAATATCAGTAATACCACGTTGCTTAGCTAGAATAGCTGCAAAAGAAAGGAAAAGATGATTACGCCCGTCCACAAAGGTATTAGGAACTTCACCTTCTTCTGCCTCAATCTCAATATCAGATGTTAACGCATTTTCAGTGATTTGACCAAGCAAAGACATATCCAAAACATGGTGTTTAAGCCCTTGCTCTTGCGCAATCTCTTTAGCTACTTCAATTTCCAAGCTATGACGTTGGCCATAAGCAAAAGTAACTAATTCAACTGTTTCATAATGTTTAAGAGCCCAAAATAGGCAAGTAGTAGAATCTTGACCGCCACTAAAGACGACCAAAGCTGATTGACGTTTCATAATATTCCTCTTTATTCGTGATGTCTGAGACACATAAAAAGGCCCCTTGGGGGAGCCAAAAAACGCCAGTAATGGTTTTTTTTAGCGATGGTGTCTCCCAAACATCGAAAATGATTTATCCTTAATAGTCTATCATAGTTGAGAAAAAAAGAAAAGAGCCAAGGCTCTCTTCATTAATCAATCTCAGCGATAACTTCGATTTCAATTTTAACATCTTTTGGCAAACGTGCCACTTCTACCGCAGAACGTGCAGGGAAATCAGATGTAAAGGCAGTTGCATACACTTCATTAAATGGAACGAAATCGTTAATGTCACTTAGGAAGCAAGTTGTTTTAACAACGTGATCAAAGTCTGTACCTGCTTCTGCCAAAATAGCACCAACATTTTTAAGAACTTGTTCTGTTTGTTCTTGAATTGTTTCACCAATGATTTCACCTGTTTCTGGTGACAATGGCACTTGACCAGAAGCAAACAAAAGATTGCCTACGATTTTACCTTGAACATAAGGTCCGATTGCTGCTGGTGCTTTATCAGTATGAATAGTTTTTGCCATGATAGTTCTCCTTTGACTAATATGTTGCTATTATAACAAAATATTCTGAAAATTGAAACATATAATTCCAAAAAGAAAAGAATCAGCGCTAGGCTAATTCTTCTCCTACTATTTCAGATACTTTTTGACATAGCTATAATAGTCTGGTTTGTCTTTTTTATTAAGTGCAAAGAGCATTTGACCCTTAATGGGTTCTTTCTCATCATTTGGTTGTAGAAAAAGAGCAACCTCTTTGGATTTAGTTGGGAAAAATAATGTATAAGACGTTTCTTTTCCCTGATCTTTTACTTTTAGCGAATAATAGGTAAAGTCATCTTTAGACTTGGGACCATCCACTGTATAGTTATAATCCTGCTCACCAATCTTGACCTTATCTTTCTTGAAGACAATCGTATAATCCTTCTTTAAGGCATCTTGTGCCTGCCATTCACCCTCTAGTGAGGGAGCAGACTTGCTGCAAGCTACCATTGAAACCATACAAAGCAAGACCAACAGACCAAGTAACCATCTTTTCATACTTTTGCACTCCTAAAGAATTTTTCTTATGGTTTGATACGGTGCAACATACGTGGGAATGGAATAGCTTCACGGATGTGTTTTGTTCCAGCTACGAAAGTAACCATACGTTCAATACCGATACCAAAACCACCGTGTGGTACTGAACCATATTTACGAAGGTCAAGGTAGAATTCGTATTCTGAACGATCCATTCCGAGTTCATCCATTTTAGCTACAAGAGCATCGTAGTCATCTTCACGCATTGAACCACCGATGATTTCACCATAACCTTCTGGAGCCAAAAGGTCTGCACAAAGAACGCGCTCAGGATTACCAGGAACTGGTTTCATGTAGAAGGCCTTGAAGCTTGCTGGATAATTAACAACGAATGTTGGAACACCAAAATAGTTTGAAATCCAAGTTTCGTGTGGTGAACCAAAGTCATCTCCATGTTCGAGGTGCTCGTAATCAGTATCTTCATCATTTTCATGTGCTTGAAGAAGATCGATAGCTTCATCATATGACACGCGCTTGAATGGCTCAGCAATGTATTTCTTAAGAAGATCTACATCACGTTCAAGGATTTCAAGAGCTTGTGGCGCACGATCAATAACACCTTGAATAAGAGCTTTAACATAAGCTTCTTGCAAATCAAGTGACTCATCATGTGACAAGAATGAATACTCAGCATCCATCATCCAGAACTCAGTCAAGTGACGACGAGTTTTAGATTTTTCGGCACGGAAAACAGGACCAAAGTCAAAGACACGACCAAGAGCCATGGCACCAGCTTCAAGGTAAAGCTGGCCAGATTGGCTTAGGTAAGCAGGTGTACCAAAGTAATCCGTTTCAAACAATTCTGTTGAATCTTCAGCTGCATTTCCTGACAAAATTGGACTATCAAATTTGATGAAACCATTTTTATCAAAGAATTCGTAAGTTGCGTAAATAATCGCATTACGAATTTGTTGGACAGCCATTTGTTTACGTGAACGCAACCAAAGGTGACGATTATCCATCAAGAAGTCAGTTCCGTGTTCTTTTGGTGTGATTGGATAATCATGTGATTCACCGATGACTTCTACTGCTGTCACATCCAACTCGTAACCAAATTTTGAACGTTCGTCTTCTTTGACCACACCAGTCACATAAACTGATGTTTCTTGGCTAAGGCGTTTAACAGTATCAAATTTTTCAGTACCTTCTTCTTCACCGTATTTTTCGATGAAGTTAGGTTTGAAAGCTACCGCTTGGAAGAAGGCAGTTCCATCACGCAATTGAAGAAAGGCCAATTTCCCTTTACCTGATTTGTTAGCTACCCATGCACCGATAGTGATTTCTTCGCCCACGTGTTTAGGCACATCAATAATTGAAACTAATTGTTTAGACATGTAATTACTTCTCTTTTCTTTTGATCTATATTAATTCTATTTTTCCATAAAGGCTTTGATTCGGCGGACTGCTTCTTTCAAAGTATCCAAGTCTGTTGCATAGCTAAGTCGAATATTTTCAGGCGCGCCGAATCCTGCACCTGTTACCAAAGCGACTTCAGCCTCCTCAAGAATAGCGTTTGTAAAATCATTAACATTTGTGTAGCCTTTGATTTCCATCGCTTTTTTAACATTAGGGAAGAGGTAAAAGGCACCTTGAGGTTTGATGACTTCAAAGCCAGGCACTTCAGCTAGGAGTGGATAAATCGTATTCAAACGTTCCTCAAAGGCCTGACGCATTTCTTCGATAGAAGATTGATCACCTGTTAAGCCTTCAATAGCAGCATATTGAGAAACTGCTGTAAGATTTGATGTCGTTTGACTGATAATCTTAGCCATACCTGAAATAATTTCTGGATCTCCGACAGCAAAACCAACACGCCAACCTGTCATAGCATAGGTCTTGGAAACACCATTAATCACAATTGTTTGCTTACGAATGGCATCTGAAAGACTTGAAATTGGAGTAAAGGTATTGCCATTATAGACCAAACGGCCATAGATATCATCTGCTAAAATCAAAATATCGTGCTCAACCGCCCAGTCACCGATTGCTTGCAATTCTTCCTTGCTGTAAATCATTCCTGTTGGATTTGATGGAGAATTAAGCAAAACAACTTTTGTTTTTTCAGTACGAGCAGCTTCAAGTTGTTCAACTGTTGCTTTAAAGTGATTAGCTTCAGTCGTTTGGAAAGTGACCGGAACACCTTCAACCATTTTAACTTGGTCTACGTAAGAAACCCAGCAAGGTGTTGGAATAATGACTTCATCACCAGGATTAATAACCGTAGCAAAGAAAGCATATAAGATAAACTTCGCACCAGTGCCGACAACAACCTCATTAGGTTTCACAGCATAGCCATAGAAATTTTGCATGTAGGTGCTAATCGCATCCTTGAGTTCTGGAAGTCCAGAAGCCACGGTATAAAAACTTGCTTTACCATTTTCGATAGAGGCAATGGCCGCATCTTGAATGTTCTTAGGTGTTACAAAATCTGGTTCACCAAGTGTCAAACTCAAGATATCACGTCCTTGAGCTTTAAGAGCTTTAGCACGCGCACTGGCAGCTAAAGTAACACTTTCTTCCATTTGTAATACACGATTTGATAATTTTGTCATTTCATTATAGTCCTTCCACTTTAATAACCTGACCTGAGATAAAATCAACCAGATAATACTGGGTTCCTGACTTCACTTCCCAAATAGGAGTTTTGCCATATTTCCCTAGGTGGACATAGGATATCTCCTTAGCACCATAGGCTTTAGCAGCTTTCTTAGCCACTGACTTACTAATGCCATCAGCTTGCTTGTAGATATCAACCTCACCTGAATCATGACTCACGATAACAGCTAGTTTCTCACCTTGACCAGACTTTCCAAGAAGTCCGTAATAGGTAGACTCACCATGGTAGATATCAAATTCAGTAACAGTCCTTATGTCTGCTTTGCTCTCTGCTATGGCAATAACCTTCTTTTCAGCGTCTACGTAAGGCTTAGTCGCTACAATAAGAATAGCAGTCACAGAGGCAATTAAGGTCACAACGATTACAATTATTCCAAAAATGAGCTGTTGCTTTTTTGTCCAAGGTGAACGTTGTTTACGCATAATGCCTCCTAAAAAAGTTTCTGAATTTATTATATCAGAAAATGATAAATCTTTACATAGCAATATAGCTAGTATTGAGCAATTAAGTCTATCTTTTTTATAACTCAGTAAAATTCATAAAGCCTGAGTAATCTTAGAAAAGGTTTGTTTTAAAAAGTTAACTTTCTTTTTCTAAGAAATCCTTAATATCCTCTTTGACTTGCTCAAACTTAGCATACTTAAGCGCCACTTCTTGTGTGACTTCTTTTAGAAATAGTTTTCCATAGCTCTTAACGAGTGGGCGATTATCCATAAGAAGAATAGCTGAACGCTGTTCTGGGCGTCTTTGGGCACGTCCGATAGCTTGTTTGAAACGTAAAACCGTCATTGGAAGACTGTAACTCTCAAAGGTACTCTTTCCTTGCTTAGAAAACCAAGATTCAATCTTTTGATAGAAAGGATCCTTAGGATTGTCAAACGGCAGACGTGCAATAACCTCAATTACCCTATCTTGTTGAGCAAAGTCAACACCTTCCCAGAATGACCCCATACCAAGAAGGAGATTGGTCTCACCTCTATCAAAACGTTTTTTGACATTAAAAGCTGTCCCATTTTTCTCTTGAGTTAGGTGACGAACTTCCCTATGATCCAATAAATCCGAAACAGCCATCATACTCTTTCGAGACGTGAATAGTACTAAAATTGGATATTCCATTTCAGATAGCTTCTGGAGACGCTTTGCAAGAGCAACTTCATACTCCTCCTCAGAAGAAACTCCAATCATAGGCATGCTTTGATCAATCCAAATAGCTTGATTGGGTAAAGTGTCCATTGGAAGGCTAACCTTACGTACCTGTTTTAAGCCCAACAAACCAGCCACATCAACATCAGGTCCTACATCAATAGTTGCTGAAACAATTATCACTTTTTGAGCACTTGGTAGATAAGCTGAAAGTTCTAAGAGTTCTTGACGTGACGCCTTTAAATAAGTCACACGATGTTCCTGATAATAGTCTGTTTCAAGCCAAAAATGGCTGTAAAGGGGTGTCTTCAGTGGAGACAACATCTCCATCAAATCACTTTCACCTTCCAGTTCAGAAATGGTTTGTAGCAAACGATCTAATTGCTGGCGATTATACTGCTTCTGAGGAAATTGTTGGTGTTCTTGGATTAGATGGCTAACTTCAAACTGCAAATTTTCGAGCAAGCGTTGTTGAAGTAAGGTTTGATTACCACTATCAAGAATACGATGGATATGTTGCAAAAGCACTGTAAGATTGACTTGATGACGTGAAAATTGTTCCAAAGCCAGAACCATCTTTTGTCCCTCATCAATCACAAGATTTTTTCCTCGAACAAAATCATGATCATCTTCCATACGCGTCAAAAGATAAGCATGATTGGTCACAACTACCCTAGCTTCTTGGGCTTTTTGGTAGGACTGTTGCCAAAAATCATATTCAGCAAAAAGACTATCCACCTTTAACTTACCATCGTGCTTAATCTCATCAAAATAGGCCATATAGCGCTGTTTTTGTCTGATTTCATCGAGATCCCCTGTCTTCGTTTCAGTCAACCAAACTAAGAGTTGCATTTTGTAACGATTAATCAAACGGTTACTGTCCTGACGAAGTAAGGTCTGGTAAAAGGCATCTAACTTGATATAATTCTGAGGTCCTTTGAGACTATGGAAGTTAATATTAAAGACATCCGATAAGGCTTTGGCTTCCTGATTCATAATCTGATTTTGAAGGAGCTTGGTCGGAACAGCCACCACCACTTTATCTACATCAGACTGTGCCAACAAGGGAAGCAAATAGCCATAGGTTTTCCCGATTCCAGTCTGAGCCTGAATCATGGAAATATCAGTATTATCAAGCTCCCTTCTTACTGCCTCAGCAAACTCTCTTTGTTTAGGTCTTGATTCCAAATCTAAGAGAGCAATATTGGTATCAAAATCTTGAGACAGTTTTCGTTCTGCCTTATAAGTCAAAGGTCTACGAAGAACAATTCCAGATTCTTCAAGCGTGACATATTCTTTTGATAGACCTAAATTTTGACCTCTTATAGCATCACGAATAACCAACTCAGTTTCAAAAAGAAGATTATCTGAAAAGGTCAAAAGCATCTCAATTGTCTGTCTAGGTAAGCTAGCAATCTTATCCATCAAATGAAACAAAAGCTGTCCGGTCGCTCTCGCATCTTCAATAGCGGTATGGGCCTGAGCTAGGTCAAGATTAAGAACCTTGGATAAATGAGATAGCTTATATTGTTCTAGCGTCGGATAAAAAACCTGAGCCAATTCGACAGTATCCACACGAGGAGCCCTTAGTTCGAAGCCCTCCATGAAAAGTGCCTCTGCAAGCAAATTGGCGTCAAATTTAACATTATGGGCAACAAAAATACAGTCCTCAATCAGTTCAAAAATGGTTCTAGCAATTTCCGAGAAATCTGGGGCTTGAGCCAACTGCTGATCGGTAATCCCTGTTAAATGAATAATGTGATCATCTAGTTCTTGGTGTGGGTTAACATCACTCGCAAATTCGTCAATCACCTGACCATTTTGCATGATGACAATTCCCACCTGTATAATACTAGCCGTTGACGAAGCGGAGGTTGCTTCCAAGTCAACAATGGCATATTTATTCGTGTTTTTTTCACTCATAGTGACCTTATTATAGCATATCCAAAGCCCCAAAAAAAGACAAAGCCATCATTCTGATATTGGAAAAAGCCTGAAATTCGTGCTACACTAGAGCTATGAAAATAAGACGAATTTTAAATCCTGTTGCTCAGGAAAATACCTATATTTTAGAAAACGATACAGCCTGTCTAGTCATTGATCCAGGAAGTGATACTTCTGCTATCTTAGCTGAGCTTAAAGCAAGTGATAAACCTGTTGCTGCTATCCTCTTGACACATACACACTACGATCACATTATGAGTGTTGAGGCAGTCCGTCAAGCTTATAATTACCCTCCTGTTTATGTTGCAGAGGCTGAAAAAGACTGGTTGATGAATCCTATTGATAATTTATCGGGACTTCCACGTCATGACGATATGGAAGACGTTATTGTCAATCCAGCAGAATACTACTTCGATTTCACTCAGGACTATAACATCGAGGATTTCCAGTTTAAAGTTGTTCCAACCCCAGGACATTCTATCGGAGGCATTTCTTTAATTTTCGATGAAGAAGAAATCGTCTTTTCTGGTGATGCCCTCTTTAAAGAAACAATTGGACGCTGGGACCTCCCAACAGGAAACCACGATCAGTTACTCACTAGTATTCGAGAGCAACTCTTCACCCTTCCTAACCACTACAAGGTATTCCCCGGACACGGTTGGGACACTACTATAGGCCACGAAAAAAACTTTAACCCACATTTTTCATAAAAATAAAAGCTCAGCAAACTATAAAGCTGGGCTTTTTACATGCATAAAAAAGAAGGTCTAAAGACCTTCTTACTTGAAATACTAGATTGTATTTATTTAGATTTGATATAGTTAACACCATCAGCTTTTGGTGCTACTGCTTTACCAAAGAATGCAGCCAAGACAATAATTGTCAAGACATATGGTGCAATTTGCAAGTAGACGTTTGGTACATGTGAAATAAGCGGAAGTTGTTTCCCGATAATTGCCAATGATTGTGACAAACCGAAGAATAAACTTGAGAGCATAGCTCCAACTGGATTCCAACGACCAAAAATCATAGCAGCCAAGGCGATGAAACCAGGACCTGCAATCGTCGTAATAGCAAAGTTGTTAGAGATGGATTGAGCATAAACTGCACCACCAACACCACCAAGGAATCCTGAAATCATGACACCATAGTAGCGCATACGGTAAACATTAATACCAAGTGTATCCGCTGCCTGTGGGTGCTCACCTACTGAGCGAAGACGCAAACCAAAGCGAGTCTTGAAGATAACCCACCAAGACACAACTGAAACCAAAATCGCTACATATGCAATCAAGGAAACGTTCGTAAAGAAGACTTTACCCAAGACTGGAATGTGGCTCAAAATTGGAAATGATACAGTTTTAAAGTTATGGCTAATAGCTGGTGTTTGGCCGGCACCAAAGATAACACGTGTCAGAAAGACTGCTAAAGATGGAGCAATCAAGTTCAATACCGTACCAGAGACAACATGATCCGCACGGAAATTAATGGTCGCAACCGCGTGGAGCAATGAGTAAACAAGACCAATAAGACCTGCTACAATTGCGGTAATCCAAGGAGTTGCATCACCAAAACTATCTGCAAAATTCAAGTTAAAGAGAACACCTGCGAAGGCTCCAATAACCATGATTCCCTCAAGACCGACATTTACGATACCGCCTCGTTCAGAGAAAGTACCACCGATACTTGTGAAAATCAATGGTGCTGAGTATTTCAGCATAGAGGCAACAATCAAGGCTAAAATTGTAATGAAGTCCATATTAGTTTTGTCCTCCTTTAGCTTTCACTGACTTTTGACGAGGGCGAACCCAATATCTAATAATATAGTTAGCACCGACAAAGAAGATAATCAAAGCAGATACAACGTCGATAACTTCAGGAGGCACACCAATCATACCACTCTTACCTACAGACAAGACACCATAAAGAAGGGCAGCAAACGGAATACCAATAGGTGAATTAGTAGCCAAAAGAGCAACCGCCATACCGTTCCAACCAATTGCCAATGAAGAGTTTTGAACAAAGGCATTTTGGAAGGTACCAAGTCCTTCTACTGTTCCTCCAAGTCCACAAAGGGCACCTGAAATAATCATAGACATGATAATAACACGTTTTGATGACATCCCTGCATATTCAGATGCATGAGGGTTAAGACCTACAGATGTAATTTCAAAACCAGTTGTTGTTTTCTTGAGCATGAACCAAACAAGGAAAACTGCTGCAAGAGCAAGGAAGAAACCAATATTAAAACGTGAGCCACCGGTTAGAGAGGATAAGAATTCTGTTTGATAGCTTGCAGAGGCTGCGACCTTATTAGATGCTTCTGATGAACGTAACATGTCGGCTGTAAAACCAAATCGAACAATATTGTTTGCTACATACAAAATGATGTAGTTCATCATGATGGTAACAATGACCTCACTAGTTCCCAAGTAAGCACGAAGAATACCCGGAATTGCACCAGCGATACCACCAGCTACTAGACCGATGATTACTGTACAGAAAACTGAAACTACTTTTGGTAATTCTGGAAATGATAATGCAAACCATACAGCCGAAGTCCAACCTGCTAAAGCCTGACCAGGCAAACCAACGTTAAAGAAACCAGCTTTAGATGCTACAGAAAATCCGAGTGCGATAAGAATCAAGGGACTCATGGCACGAAGAATTTCACCAATATTTTTCAAAGAACCGAAGGCTGTACTGAAGAGATCATAGTAAGCCCAGAATGGATCGTAACCAAAGATTAACATCAATACAGCCCCGATCAACATTCCCAAGAGGACAGCAATCAAAGGAACTGCCCAATTTTGTGTTTTCTTAGACATTTGCTTCCTCCTTATTCAATTGTCCACCAGCCATTAGGATACCAAGATCTTGCTTATTCGTTTCAGCAGGATCTAGGATACCTTGAATTGCACCATCGTAGATAACTGCAATTCTGTCTGACATATCAAGAATTTCATCCAATTCAAAGCTGACTACAATAACAGCCTTACCTTTATCACGCTCTGCGATAATACGTTTACGAATGTATTCAATGGCACCTACGTCAAGACCACGAGTTGGTTGACTGACAATAAGAAGCTCTGGGTCACGGTCAATTTCACGGGCGATAACAGCTTTTTGTTGGTTACCACCAGACAAGTCACCACCAGCAATCAACTCTCCAGCACCACGAACGTCAAATTCTTCCATCAATTCTCGAGCTTTAGCATTGATAACATTATAGTTCAAGATACCATTTTTCGAATTTGGCTCCTTGTAGTAGGTTTGAAGGGCAATATTTTCAGCTACTGTCATTTCAAGAACCATACCGTCACGGTGACGGTCTTCAGGAATATGACCAACACTCATCTCTGTAATCTGACGAGTTGTCTTATGAATAATAGATTCACCCTTGATAGTAATGTCACCAGACTTAACTTTACGTAGTCCAGTAATCGCTTGAACAAGCTCTGTTTGACCGTTACCATCAATACCGGCAATACCGATGATTTCACCCGCACGAACATCTAAAGATAAGTTCTTAACGGCAGGAACACCACGGTTCTCATTAACCACCAAATCTTTAATAGAAAGAACAACTTCTTTTGGATTTGAAGGAATTTTTTCTGTTTTAAAGGAGACATGACGACCAACCATCATTTCAGCCAAGTCAGCATTTGTTGATCCTTCAATTGTCACTGTATCAATTGATTTACCACGACGGATAACTGTGACACGGTCAGAAACCGCACGAATCTCATCCAATTTATGGGTGATAAGGATAATTGACTTGCCTTCTTTGACCAAGGTTTTCATGATGTTTAGAAGTTCAGTAATTTCAGACGGAGTCAATACCGCAGTCGGTTCATCGAAAATCAAAATATCAGCACCACGATACAGAGTCTTAAGGATTTCAACACGCTGTTGAGCACCAACAGAAATATCTGCCACCTTAGCTGTTGGATCTACCGCAAGACCATATCTTTCAGAGAGCTCAGTAATTTCCTTAATAGCCTTCTTCATATCAAGGACACCACCAGCTTTGGTTACCTCACTACCCAGGATGATATTCTCAGCAACTGTAAAAGCTTCAACCAACATAAAGTGTTGGTGAACCATCCCAATCCCCAATTTCGTTGCTTTCGAAGGTGAATCAATCGTCACCTCTTGTCCATTAACCTTAATAATCCCGCTTGTTGGCTGTAAAAGACCTGCAAGCATGTTCATTAAGGTTGACTTACCAGCACCATTTTCACCGAGGAGGGCATGAATTTCTCCTGGTCTCACATCAAGATTGATATGATCATTTGCCACAAATTCACCAAATTTTTTGGTAATATCGTGCATCTCAATGACATTTGGCTTCGTCATACAATCTCCTTTCAAGAATTATTTTTATATCAGCAAAGGGAAATATAAACTGCTTCCCTTTGCTGAGACAAAAATTGTCCCAGTTTAGATATTATGGATTATTTGCTAAGACCATCAGTTGGTTTCAATTCACCATTCTTGATTTGTTCTTTAGCTTTTTCTACTGCATCCTTGATATCAGAAGGAAGCTTAGATGTTACGATGTCAACACCACCATCTTTGATACCATAAGTCTTAGTAGAACCACCTTCAAATTTATCGCCTTTAAGTTGTCCGTTAGCGATATCTTTAACAACTGTACCAACTTTTTTGATTGTTGAAGTCAAAACAAAGTTAGATTTTTTCTTGTCTGAAGATGTATAGTTACCTTCTGCATTTTGGTCACGGTCAACACCGATTACCCAAACTTTCTTATCGCTGTCAGCATCAAGTTTTTCGTTAACTTCTTTAGCTGCTGTGAAGACACCAGTACCAGTACCACCAGCTGCTTGATAGATTACGTCAACGCCTGAAGCGTACATAGTTGAAGCAATTGTTGTACCTTTAGCAGCGTCTGAGAATGATTCAGCATATTGAACTTGTACATCGATGTCTGGTTTTACAGATTTAGCACCTGCTGTGAAACCAGCTTCAAAACGTGTAATTGTATCTGATGTTTGACCACCAATGAAACCAACTTTATTTGTTTTTGATTGCATTGCTGCTGCGATACCTGCAAGGTAAGCACCTTCGTTATCAGCAAACAAAACGCTCTCAACATTCTTTTGGTCTTTGATGACATCATCAATGATTACGTAGTTAACATCTTCATGTTCCTTAGCAGCATCTGAAACAGCATCATGAAGGGCAAAACCAACACCAAAGATGAGGTTGTAACCTTGGCTTTGAGCAGCTGACATATTGTTTGCAAAGTCAGACTCTGAGTTTGATTGGAAGTAAGTAAAGCCAGAATCTTTTTTAAGTTTGTTAGCTTTACCCCACTCTTGGAGTCCTTCCCATGCTGATTGGTTAAATGATTTATCATCTACCCCACCAGTATCTGTAACGATAGCAGCTTTAACTTTAGAATCAGCTGATGATCCACCGCGTCCGCCACGAGCACATGCTGCAAGACCAAGTGCTGCTACGGCAACAAGGCCAAGACCGATAATTTTCTTGTTCAATTTCATCTTGAACACTCCTCCTATAACTTGCAAGAAAACTTGCTTAATAAAGAATAAAACAACTAGACTATTGTAAGTCTGTAAAAGAGTATGGTAACAACTCTCCGACTGTCATCTCGACTGTCGATTTATCTTCAGCGATAAGAATCACTTTAGAATCGGATTTAAAAAACTCAGCCATCACTTGGCGACATGCACCGCATGGTGATATAGGCTCTTTGGTATCACCGTAAACAGCGAGACACTCAAAATCACGGTGTCCTTCAGATACCGCTTTAAAAATAGCCGTTCTTTCTGCACAATTGGTCAATCCAAAAGAGGCATTTTCTATATTGCAGCCTTGAAAGATTTCTCCATTTTTTGTAATCAAAGCCGCACCAACTCTAAACTTAGAGTAGGGAACATAGGCATTTTCTGCTGCCAATCGAGCTGCTTCTATCACTTTCTCTTTGTTAGTAACTGTCATGGCTTTCTTGACCTTTCATAATGGCCACTCCTGACGAAGTACCAATACGGGTTGCACCAGCTTTGATAAAGGCTTTAGCCGCCTCAAGTGTACGTGCTCCACCAGATGCCTTGACTCCCATAATAGGACCAACAGCTTCTCGCATAAGTTCAATATCTTCAATGGTAGCACCACCAGTAGAAAACCCTGTAGATGTCTTCACAAAATCTGCACCTGCCAGTTTTGCTAATTGGCAAGCTTCGACCTTTTCTTCATCAGTCAATAGACAAGTTTCAATAATAACCTTCACAAGTTTTCTTCCACTAGCTTCAACAACAGCTTTAATATCGTCTTCAACTAATTTAAGATTTCTAGATTTAAGAGCACCGATATTGATTACCATATCAATTTCATCCGCCCCATTGGCAATAGCATCCTTGGCTTCAAAAGCCTTAACTGCAGAAGTCGATGCTCCCAAAGGAAAACCGATAACCGTACAAACTTTAACAGAACTATCTTTTAGCAATTCAGCTGCCGTTTTGACCCAAGTTGGATTAACACAGACGCTGGCAAACTCATACTTCTTAGCCTCATCAATTAAGGAAAGAATCTGTTCTTTATTAGCATCAGCTTTTAGTAAGGTATGGTCAATATAGCTATTAACATACATAAACAAACTCCTTGATTAGAATTAAATTAAGGGTTAGTGAATTATCTTTAATATTTCTGTCGTTTCTTTACATTCACTACCCATAATAACATTTTTTTCGAATTCAGTCAGCATTTTTTCAGATAAAATTTCTTGGCTATAGACCTTGGCAATAAGGTCTCCCTGAGTCACAGAATCGCCAACTTTCTTTTCAAATACAATTCCTGTTTCATAATTAAGACTATCTGACTTCGTAGCTCGACCTGCTCCTAATTGCATAGCAAATTTTCCAAATGCCATTGCAGGTAACTCTTTAATGTAACCTGTTTCATGAGCATGAATATCTGTCACGACAGGAGCACTGCTATGACGATAAAGATCAGTCAAATCACCACCTTGAGCTTGAATGAGTTCTTCAAACTTAGCAAGGGCTTTTCCACCCACTAAGTGCTGACGAATCTCTTCCTGACTAGCTTCAACCTGAGCCAAATCTAATAGAATCTCAGCCAACTCACAGATAAAGTCAGTGATATCTTCACGTCCCTTACCTTGCATAATTTCAATAGCCTCTGTGATTTCTAAACGGTTACCAATAGCCTTACCTAGTGGCTGGCTCATATCTGTAATAACTGCAATCGTTTCACGATTGACCTCATGACCTAGTGCAACCATGGTTTCAGACAACTTCTCAGCGTCAGACATATTTTTCATAAAAGCGCCTTGACCAACAGTAACATCCAGTAAAATCTTATCAGCGCCTGCTGCAATCTTTTTGGACATAACAGAGCTTGCGATTAGAGGAATGGAATCTACTGTTGCAGTGACATCACGCAAGGCATAAAGAAGTTTATCAGCCTTAACCAAATGCTCAGACTGACCAATAAGGGAAATCCCAATGTCTTTAACTTGCTGAATGAATTCTTCCTTACTACGCTCAACCTGATAGCCTTTGATAGACTCTAATTTGTCAATCGTTCCACCTGTGTGTCCGAGACCACGACCACTCATCTTAGCCACTGGAACACCAAAGCTAGCTACAAGCGGCATCAGAATGATGGTTACCTTATCACCAACGCCTCCGGTCGAATGTTTATCTACCTTAACACCTGGAATTTCTGACAAATCATATTGTTCACCTGAAGCAACCATATCAGTGGTCAAATCATGGATTTCACGAATAGACATACCTTGATAATAAATCGCCATCGCCAAAGCAGCTATCTGATAGTCTGGTATTTCCCCAGACACATAGCCATTAATGAGATATGAAATTTCCTCTGTGCTTAACTCGCCACCATCTCTTTTCTTTTCAATTAAATCAACTGTTCTCATAATTTCTCACTTCTAAGGATATAATATCCTTTAGCCTTTTTAACGACTTCAGCATTACCAAACACATCCTCCATCTTAGCCTTAGCTGACGGAGCACCTTGTTTTTTCTGAATAACAATAGTTAGGTTACCACCTTGATTGAGATAATCATATGCCTCCTCGATAACTTGATGAACCACCTTCTTGCCCGCACGGATAGGTGGATTAGAAATAATATAGTCAAAACTTCCAGTGACATTTTCATAGATATTTGATTGGAAGATAGTAGCTTCAACCTTATTTCGTTGAGCATTTTGTCTAGCTAAATCAATCGCCCTACTATTGATGTCAATCATAGTGACTTTAACTCCTTGGACCTTGGCTAAACTGATACCGAGAGGACCATAGCCACAACCCACATCTAAAAGCGTTTTGCCAGCTTCCAAATCTAATGCACTCAAAAGCACTTGACTCCCAAAATCAATCATTTTTTTAGAGAAAACCCCAGCATCTGTATAAAACTGAAAACTTTCTCCTAATAAATTAACCTTTAAATCATGAATATCATGAGCCGCATCTGGCGTCTCAGCATAATACATTTTTGACATTATTTTTTCCTTCTAGATAGTACTTTTTCTTTATCGTATCATAAATACTAAAGTAAGGCTAGTGAAATGACAAGGCTTACATTCGACCTTTTTTTCTGCTATAATGTTATTTATGCTAAATGAATTTATCAATTTCGAAACGATATCACGCAAGGAATGGCAACGCCTTCATAAAGAGGACAATGCCCCATTGACTTCAGAAGAACTGGATTCCATTCGCAGCCTTAATGATAAGATTGATGTGCAAGAAGTTAGTGACATTTATCTTCCCCTTATCAATCTCATTCGTATCTATCAGAAAACTGCCAACGATCTAACCTTTTCTAAGAGTATCTTTTTACAAAAATCACAGACTAACCGTCCATTTATTATTGGGGTATCTGGTTCAGTTGCTGTTGGCAAATCCACTACCAGTCGTTTGCTTCAACTCTTGTTGCAGCGTACCTTTCCCCAATCTAATGTTGAACTTGTGACAACTGATGGCTTTCTCTATCCTAACCAAACCTTGAAAGAAAAAGGCATCCTTAATCGTAAGGGCTTCCCTGAGTCCTACGATATGCCACTTCTTCTCAACTTTTTAGATACTATAAAAAATGGTGGTGATGTCAATATTCCTGTTTACTCTCATGAAATTTATGATATTGTACCAGGACTTACCCAAGAAATCAGACAGCCCAATTTTCTAATTGTCGAAGGGATTAATGTTTTCCAGAACCCTATTAACCAACGACTTTACATGAGTGACTATTTTGATTTTTCTCTCTACATTGACGCTGAAGTTAATAATATCGAATCCTGGTATCTCGAACGTTTTCAAACCCTTCTTGAGCTCGCCAAAAAAGATGAAAATAACTACTACCATCGTTTCACTAAATTTAGTAAGGATGAAGCTTTATCTTTAGCACAAAAAACCTGGCGTGATATCAATTTGGTTAACCTGGAAAATTATATCGAACCTACACGAAGTCGAGCTGAACTGATTCTTCACAAGGGAGACAATCATAAAATCGACTTCATCCACTTAAAAAAATAGAAAAAGCTTGCCAAGGGGCCTAAAATAACGTATAATGACATAGTTAGATAAATTTTGGAGGTGAAAACATTGGCAAATATTAAATCAGCTATCAAACGCGCTGAACTTAACGTTAAACAAAACGAAAAAAACTCAGCTCAAAAATCAGCTTTGCGTACTGCTATTAAAGCATTCAACGCTAACCCAACTGAAGAAGCTTACCGTGCTGCATCAGCTAGCATCGATAAAGCCGCTTCTAAAGGTTTGATTCATAAAAACAAAGCAAGCCGCGATAAATCACGTCTTGCAGCTAAATTGGCTAACTAATTGAAAGCTCCATTTAGGAGTTTTTTTATTACCCAAAAAACCTGCTAGCTTATCGCCTAGCAGGTTTTCTTTATTAATTAAACTCCAGTAATCTTAACTTCAAAAATCGTTCCCTTTGGTTGATTATCTTTAACAACAATTGTTCCTTTTAGGGCTAAAACAATTTGTTGCGCTAGGGATAAGCCAAGTCCAAACCCACCTTTTTGTCTGGTTCTAGCCTTATCTACGCGATAAAAGCGATCAAAGATTTTTTTCTTATCACTATCTGATATTCCAGGACCATTATCAGCTACAGAAATATAAAGATGGCGGTCATTAGTGCGAACAGTAAAGGTAACATGTCCATCATCTTCCGTATATTTAATAGCATTATCAAATAAGATGGTCATTAACTGTTTCAATAACGTTTTATCAGTCTGGATTGGACGACCAACTTGGTTTTGAGCCGTGAAACCTTTCTCATTTTCTTCTGCAATCATGGCATAGTTGGTAAAGACTGTATCAAAGAAAGCAGGTTCTAAGGTTTCGATTTCTGGTTTAATACCATCGTCACGACGAGCCAAGTTCAAAAGATTAGTCGTCAAAAGACGCATGTTGCGTACTTCATCAAGGCTTGAAGCAATATTCTCTGAATTATCTAGAATGGTGCTCTCAGGCTTGCGGAAAAGAACTTCTAATCTGTTTTGAATCACAGCAAGCGGTGTCCGTAACTCATGGCTAGCATTCTCAACAAAAGCCTTCTGCTTCTCCAAGCTTTCCTGGATAGGACGTCTTGACCACTTAGCCAAATACATACTAGCCGCAACAGATAAAAGCCAGAAGAAACTCATCATGATGACAATTAGCTTAACATAACGTTCAGTGGCTTCTTCCAATTGAGTTGTATTAATCGCAATAACAAGGTACTTAGCATCAGGATAGAGGCTATTATCTACTTTTTCAGTAATCAGACGGTACTTTTCCGTTTGATCGAAATAATTCTGAGCACTTCCCTTGCTGATAACATCAATGTTATTTTTGTCTATTGGTAAATTGGATAAGCTTGAAAATTTATCAACGACATTGAGGACTTTTCCACTCTTATCAAGTACCAAGACACTGGTATTTGCCGCAACTGATAAATCGTGAGGAGCATCTTCTATCTTTGATTTCTTCTTAGGCTCTTTCTTAGAGTCACTCGAGTCAGATGTTTCAGCTGTCGACTCATTAGTATCATAGGCTTGGTAAATGGTTGTCGTATTATTTTGATCTACCTCAGAAGTCAGAAAAAGTTCCCGTTTTAGCATTTCCATTTCTAAATAAGAATTGGTTTTAGTGGCTGCCATTTTCAGACTAGAGTCCACATTGGAATAAACGCCGTAACTCAGAATCTGTAAAATCATGACAGTCATGATAAGGAAAATACCAGAAAAAGTGGCAAAGAAATGAATGAACGACTTAAATCCGTCTGACTTGATTCTCCTAAAGAGATAATTGAAAAATTTAGTCAGCATTCTTCAAAATATACCCCACACTTCTCAAGGTTTGGAGATTGGCAGCAAAGTCTGTTCCTTTAAGTTTCTTACGAATTTTAGAAACATAAACCTCAACAACTGATACTGTGGTATCACTATCAAATCCCCAAAGACGGTCAAAAATTTGTGACTTAGGCAAAATCACGTTTTGATTTTGTAAGAAGTAAACTAATAAATCAAACTCTTTACCAAGAAGTTCTACTTCTTTATCCCCCACAAAGATTGAATTTGTAGCAAGATTGACACGAACATCACCAAAAGAAAGTGTGTTTTGGTCAAATTTACCAGATCGTTTCAAAAGTGCTTGAATACGCATCTTCAACTCTTCTAAATAGAAAGGTTTGGTTAGATAGTCGTCTGCACCCAGTTCAAAGCCATGACCCTTATCATCTAGACTTTCCTTAGCCGTCATGATAAGTACAGGAGTTGTTACACCTTTTTCACGTAATTCTCTAAGAACCGTGAAACCATCTTTTTCAGGTAACATAAGGTCTAAAAGAATCAAATCATAGACGCCACTTTCAGCTTCGTAGAGACCTTCATCTCCATCAAAGACTTGCATCACATCAGCAAAGTCATCTAAAAAATCAAAAACTGAGTTCGACAAACTCAAATCATCTTCTACTAGTAGTATTTTAATCATAGTTATCCCCCTTGTTAGGTGTCAAAGATACAAATAACACTTTGACTAAGTTTTATCATTATATCTAAAATAGACGTAATCATCTAGTGCTTTGATCTTCTTTTATTTAGATTTAGTCTACTAAACTTTCCTTAAGTTTTTCATAACTCAAACAAAAAACAGCACCAATAGGTACTGTTTTATATCGATATTTCTTCTTAGAACAAACCAACAGCTGTTCCGTCTTCAGCTACGTCCATCTTGAGGGCTGCTGGTGCTTTTGGAAGACCAGGCATTGTCATGACGTCACCTGTAAGAGCTACGATAAATCCAGCACCTGTTTTAGGAACAAATTCACGAATAGTGATATCAAAACCTTCTGGTGCTCCAAGTAAGAATTGGTTATCTGAGAAGCTATATTGTGTTTTGGCCATACATACTGGCAATTTATCCCAACCGAATTCTGCAAATTGTTTGAGTTGGTTCTTAGCTTTTTTCTCGAAGACAACTGATTTACCACCATAGATTTCAGTAACAATCTTAGTGATTTTTTCTTCCAAGCTATCATCATCAGAATAAAGACGTTTATAGTTGGCATTACCATTTTCAACAGCATCAACTACTGCGTTGGCAAGGTCAATACCACCATCAGCACCATTAGCCCAAACGCTAGCCAATTCAACAGGAACATCGATTTCTGCACAAAGTTCTTTAAGGGCTGCAATTTCAGCTTCAGTATCAGCAACAAATTCGTTAATAGCAACGACTGCTGGAAGACCAAATTTACGAACGTTTTCCACATGACGTTTCAAGTTTGCGAAGCCATCACGAACGGCCTGAACATTTTCTTCAGAGAGGTCAGTTTTGGCTACCCCACCGTGCATTTTGAGGGCACGAAGTGTCGCAACAATAACAACGGCATCAGGAGTTGTTGGGAGGTTTGGAGTCTTGATATCAAGGAATTTTTCAGCACCAAGGTCAGCACCGAAACCTGCTTCAGTAATCGTATAATCAGCCAAACGAAGAGCTGTAGCTGTAGCTAGAACTGAGTTACATCCGTGAGCGATATTGGCAAATGGACCACCGTGTACCAAGGCTGGTGTTCCATAAATTGTCTGTACCAAATTAGGTTTGATGGCATCTTTAAGAATAAGGGTAAGCGCACCTTCAATTTCAAGATCACGTACATAAACTGGTGTACGGTCATAACGGTAGGCAACTACAATATTAGCCAAACGTTCTTTAAGGTCATTAATATCAGTAGCCAAGCAAAGAATCGCCATGATTTCAGACGCAACAGTAATATCAAAACCATCTTCACGTGGAATACCATTAAGTGGTCCGCCAAGACCAACATTTACATGACGAAGTGCACGGTCATTAAGGTCAACCACACGTTTCCAAATGATACGACGTTGGTCAATGCCGAGAGCATTTCCTTGATGAATATGGTTGTCAAGAAGGGCTGACAAAGCATTATTTGCTGTAGTAATAGCGTGCATATCCCCTGTGAAGTGGAGGTTGATATCTTCCATCGGAAGCACTTGAGCGTAACCACCACCTGCAGCACCACCTTTGATTCCCATAACCGGACCAAGAGATGGTTCACGAAGGGCAATCATTGTTTTCTTACCAATTTTGTTAAGAGCGTCTGCAAGACCAATTGACATGGTTGATTTCCCTTCACCAGCTGGTGTTGGGTTGATAGCTGTCACCAAAATCAATTTTCCTGGCTTATTGTCTTTGACTGCATTGATTTTATCAAATGACAATTTTGCCTTATATTTTCCGTAGAGTTCCAAATCGTCAAAGCCGATTCCAACTTTTTCAACTACTTCTGTGATTGGTTTTAATTCTACACTTTGAGCAATTTCGATATCTGTTTTCATGAGACACTCCTCTATATTTTTCTAGAATCTATTATATCAGAGTTTGATAAAAAACGCATTATTTTTGGTTAATTACTTTTCAATGTTCGGTTTTTGTTTTGTTATAAATCGTTATAACTTTAATTTATAGGGGTACACCCCAAAAATACCTACTATTATTTACAAAAGACTCAATTTTTAGTACAATACTACTATGAAAATTTTGATTACATCGGGTGGTACCACTGAAAAGATTGATGCTGTACGTGGAATCACAAACCATTCAACAGGTTATCTAGGAAAGGAAATCGCTGAACTTTTCTTAGCTAAGGGTCACCAAGTAACCTTAGTAACGACCAAGACAGCGGTTAAACCAGAACCGAAAGAAAATCTAAAGATTACAGAAATTACGAACGTAGAAAGTCTTCTCAGAAAGATGGAGCCACTCGTCAAAGAGCACGATGTTCTTATACATAGTATGGCAGTCTCTGATTATACTCCTATTTATATGACGGATTTTGCTGAACTGGAGGACACCGAAGATCTCGCTCAATTCTTGCATAAATCTAACACTGAAAGCAAGATATCATCGGCTTCTGATTATCAGGTTCTTTTTCTAAAAAAAACACCGAAGATCATTAGCCTCGTCAAACAATGGAATCCTGATATTCAATTGATTGGCTTCAAACTTTTGGTTAATGTAAGAAAAGAAGAGCTTTTTGAGGTTGCTCGTGCAAGTCTGAAACGCAACAAAGCTGATATTATTGTTGCCAACGACTTGAGTGATATTACTCCAGATCAGCATATTGCCTATCTTGTTGACGAAAAAAACGAGGAGAAAGTTACGACTAAATCTGCAATTGCTCAAGCTTTATTTGAAAGGATATGCCATGACTAAACGTATCATCCTTGCTGTTTCAGGATCAATATCCGCCTATAAAGCAGCTGATCTAACAAGTAGGTTAAAGAAAAAAGGTTATGACGTTCACGTCATTATGACTGAAGCTGCTCAAGCCTTTATCACCCCTCTGACACTTCAAGTCCTTTCGAAGAATCCTGTTCACACTGATGTCATGGAAGAAAAATTGGCTGAACGTATTAATCATATTGACTTAGGTAAAGAAGCTGACCTCTTTGTTGTAGCTCCATCTTCAGCAAATACCATTGCCAAATTAGCACACGGCCTAGCTGATAATATGCTTACTGCTACTGCTTTAGCTTTACCTAGCACCACACCTAAACTAATTGCCCCTGCAATGAATACGAAAATGTATGAAAATCCACTGACTAAGAAGAATCTAGATACTTTGCATGACCTTGGCTACCAAGAAATTCTTCCAAAATCAGGTTTACTGGCTTGTGGAGATACAGGACGTGGTGCCTTAGCTGATATTGATGACATTATTGAATCCATTGACAATGCTTTAACAAAATAGCCTTGCAGAGAATAAAAAGGAGTTTATGATGAATAAGAAAAATAAAGCAAACCAAACGGCTCAGTTATCCCTCTTGATAGCTACAATGGTTGTAATCGAAGTACTCAGTCAAACCATCTTTGCTGCTTTTGTACTTCCAATCAAACCAACCCTAACCCATATCCCAGTTATTATCGCTAGCATCGTCTACGGTCCTAAGATTGGAGCTTATTTGGGTGGCTTCATGGGAATTATGAGTATTATTCGCAACACTGTTATCTATACGGTTAGTAGCTATCTCTTTAGTCCTTTTGTTGAAGGGGGAACTTGGGCATCAGCAGTCATTGCCATCGTCCCTCGTATCCTAATCGGTATTTTCCCATACTTTGTCTACAAGTTACTTCAAAACCGTCTAGGTCTGGCTCTATCTGGGGTTTTAGGTGCTTTCACAAATACATTTTTTGTACTTCTTGGTATCTACTTCCTAATTCCTAACTTCTACACAGCAGGTGGCAAAACACTAATGGCAACTATTTTCACAACAAATTCGATTGCTGAAATGATTATCGCCGGTCTGTTAACTCTAAGTATCACACCAGTGTTACTGCGATTGAAAAAATAAAGAAAAAACATGGTAATTACCATGTTTTTTTTCTTTAATTATGGTATAATGTAAGCGTTTAAAAATATAAAGGAGATTGCTATGTCTTACACTGAAAATTATCAAAAATGGCTCGACTTCGCTGAATTGCCTGCTTACCTTCGTGATGAGTTGGTCGCAATGGATGAAAAAACGAAAGAAGATGCCTTCTATACCAACCTTGAATTCGGTACAGCTGGTATGCGTGGATTGATTGGTGCTGGTACTAACCGCATTAACATTTACGTTGTTCGCCAAGCAACTGAAGGTTTGGCCCAATTGATTGACTCAAAAGGGGAAGAAGCTAAAAAACGTGGTGTTGCTATTGCTTACGATAGCCGTCACTTCTCTCCTGAGTTTGCTTTTGAATCTGCTCAAGTTTTGGCTGCTCATGGTATCAAATCTTATGTATTTGAAAGCCTACGTCCAACACCTGAATTGTCATTTGCTGTTCGTCATCTCCACACATTTGCTGGTATCATGGTAACAGCTAGCCACAACCCTGCTCCGTTTAATGGATACAAGGTTTATGGTGAAGACGGTGGACAAATGCCACCTGCAGATGCCGATGCTTTGACAGATTACATCCGCGCTATCGAAAATCCTTTCACTGTACAATTGGCTGATCTTGAAGAAAGCAAAGCTAACGGCTTGATTGAAGTTATCGGTGAAAACGTCGACGCTGAATACTTGAAAGAAGTGAAAGGCGTTAACATCAACCAAGACTTGATCAATGAATACGGTCGTGACATGAAGATTGTCTACACTCCACTTCATGGTACTGGTGAAATGTTGGCACGTCGTGCTCTTGCGCAAGCTGGATTTGAAGCTGTACAAGTTGTTGAAGCGCAAGCTGTACCAGACCCTGACTTCTCAACTGTTAAATCTCCAAACCCTGAAAACCAAGAAGCATTTGCTCTTGCTGAAGAACTTGGTCGCAAAGTAGACGCTGATGTATTGGTTGCAACTGACCCAGATGCTGACCGCCTTGGTGTTGAAATCCGCCAACCAGATGGTTCTTACCTCAACCTTTCTGGTAACCAAATCGGAGCTATCATTGCTAAATATATTCTTGAAGCTCACAAAACAGCTGGTACCCTTCCTGCCAATGCTGCCCTCTGTAAATCAATCGTATCAACTGAGTTGGTTACTAAGATTGCAGAAAGCTACGGCGCAACTATGTTTAACGTCTTGACTGGTTTCAAATTTATCGGTGAAAAAATTCATGAATTTGAAACACAACACAACCACACTTACATGCTTGGTTTCGAAGAAAGCTTCGGTTACCTCATCAAACCATTCGTACGTGACAAAGACGCTATCCAAGCTGTTCTTATCGTTGCTGAAATCGCTGCTTACTACCGTTCACGTGGCATGACTTTGGCAGACGGTATCGAAGAAATCTACAAACAATATGGTTACTTCGCAGAAAAAACTATCTCTGTTACCCTTTCAGGTGTTGACGGAGCTGCTGAAATCAAGAAAATCATGGATAAATTCCGTGACAATGCTCCTAAACAATTCAACAACACAGACATTGCTAAGACAGAAGACTTCTTGGAACAAACAGCAACTACTGCTGATGGCGTTGAAAAATTAACAACTCCTCCAAGTAACGTGCTTAAATACATCTTGGCTGATGATTCATGGTTTGCCGTTCGTCCTTCAGGTACAGAACCAAAAATCAAATTCTACATCGCTACAGTTGGTGAATCTGAAGCAGATGCTAAAGAAAAAATTGCGAATATCGAAGCAGAAATCAATGCTTTCGTAGGCGAATAATATTTAAGACTTAGAGCTAAGCTCTAAGTCTTTTTTATACCGACAAAACTTGGATTACGGAAGCAAGCTATCTTTTTTGCTACTAGAACCAATAAACCACCTATAGATTAAACTATAGGTGGTAATTTTATGATTCAATTATAGAGCACTAACTTGTGAATGATGCTTAAATAAGGAATGAGTCGCTTCGTGAATATGACGAGCAGTTTCTGCATTATTCATGGTGTAGAGGTGAACGCCTGCAACATCTTGCGTAACAAGGTCGACAATCTGGTCAATAGCATAGGCAAGACCTGCCGCTCTAAGTGACTCAGGATCATGTTCATACTTATCCAAAATGGCACGGAACTTACGTGGTAAATGGATATTTTCACAAGTCTCAAGCAAACGTAGAGCTTGGTTACGATTCAAGATAGGCATAATTCCAGCATGAATTGGTACGTCAATACCTGCCAAGGTACATTTATCTTGAAAATCATAGAAACGTTCATTGTCAAAGAAGAGTTGGGTTACAAGGCTAGAACAACCTGCATCAACCTTTTTCTTGAGGTTTTGGATATCAGAGATTTGATTTGCTGAATCGGGATGCCCTTCAGGATAGCAGGCACCGATGATATCAAATTGAGGAGCTTGGTCCTTGATAAACTCAATCAAATCAGTGGCATATCTAAAATCTTTAAGAGGTTCCACACCTGGGATAATATCGCCACGTAGAGCTAAGATACGGTGTACACCAACAGCATCCAAGTCACGTAAGGTATCAGCAACCTTTTCTTTACTCAAATAGATAGCTGGAAGGTGGGCAATCGTTGGGATGGCTAGGTCATTTTGAATATGATCTGCCAAAGGAACCGTCGTCTCTTTGATATTATATTTGTTATTACTTGCTGTCACACTGATAAAGTGTGGGGCCAATCCTTGCATATCCTCGAGGGCACGTAGAATTTTTTCATTACCCACTGCTGGGTTGGGTGGAAATACTTCAAAAGAGAGTGATGGTGTTTGGCTTGTCATATTTTATACCTTCTTATTTTAGATTTTTGTTAAGACAAAAGCAGTTTTAAGTGCCTACTGACTTCATAAGTAGCGTACACTTGTTAATCATAGCCTGCTTGCAAAAATCTTTAGAATATTATTAGCTATTGAAAACCTTCTACACTTAAGGAAGAAGGTCTTCAACGTATGATAACTTCTGCTTACAAGTTTTCGCGAGCTGCTTTTGCAGCTTCTACAAGCTTGATCAAGCTTTCTTTAGTTTCTTTGATTCCGCGAGTCTTCAAACCACAGTCAGGGTTAATCCAGACTTTACCACTTGGTACTTTAGCCAAGATTGCTTCGATAGTGTGGTCAATTTCACCGTCTTGTGGGACACGTGGTGAGTGGATATCGTAAACCCCAGGTCCAACTTCTGTTTGGAAGTTTTGTGCTTTAAGTTCATCCAAAATTTCAAGATTTGAACGACTAGCTTCAAATGAGATAACGTCAGCATCCAAGTTGTCGATGGCTGGGATGATATCTGTAAATTCTGAGTAACACATGTGAGTGTGGATTTGTGTGTCTGGTGCTACAGTTGAGTGTACCAAACGGAAAGCTGGAATTGCCCAGTCGAGGTAATCCTCATACCAGTCACTACGACGGAGTGGCAATTTTTCACGAAGAGCAGCTTCGTCAATTTGGATAATTTTCACACCTGCAGCTTCAAGGTCAAGCACTTCGTCTTTGATTGCAAGAGCAATTTGAAGAGTTGAATCCTTAATAGAGATGTCCTCACGTGGGAATGACCAGTTAAGGATAGTTACAGGTCCAGTCAACATACCTTTAACAGGTTTGTCTGTACGGCTTTGAGCGTAGCTAGACCATTTAACAGTGATTGGGTTAAGACGAGTGACATCACCCCAAATGATTGGTGGTTTAACCCCACGCATACCGTATGATTGAACCCAACCATTTTTAGAGAAGAGGTAACCTGACAAGTTCTGACCGAAGTACTCAACCATGTCATTACGTTCAAACTCTCCATGAACAAGAACGTCAAATCCAACTTCTTCTTGCCATTTAATCCATTCATCAGTGATTTCAGCAAGGAAAGCATCGTATTCTTCTTGTGACAATTCATTCTTACGGAAAGCCAAACGTTTAGCACGAACTTCCTTAGTTTGAGGGAATGAACCGATAGTTGTTGTTGGAAGCAATGGAAGTTTGAAAGCATCCTTTTGAATCGCTTCACGTTCTGCAAACGCTGGCAAACGAGTGTAATCGGCTTCAGTCAAACCTGCAATACGAGCACGAAGCTCAGCATTTTCACCAACACGCTCAGTCGCAAAGAGTTCTTTGTTAGCAGCAAGTGCTTCTGCACCTTGACCATTGCGGATGGCATCCAAGTCACGCAATTCACCCAATTTTTCAACCGCAAAGGCGAAGTGGTCCAAAATAGCTGGTTCAAAATCTTCATTAGCAGTTGTAAATGGTACGTGGAGAAGTGAGCAAGAGGTTGTCAAAACAACATTTTCAGCTGGAACTTGTTCAAGAATTGCGAGGCTCTTCTCGTAGTTGTTACGCCAGATGTTTTTACCATTGACGATACCGGCATAGAGAATCTTATCAGCTGGGAAACCACCTTTAACCAATTCAAGTGTTTTCTTACCTTCAACAAAGTCAAGACCAATACCATCAACTGGCAAGTTCACAAGGTCATTGTAGACATCACGAACATCACCAAAGTAAGTTTGAATCAAAACTTCAAGGCCTTTCTTATCAGCCAAGAGCTTGTTGTAGAGGTTCAAGAAGAGAGCTTTTTCTTCAGATGTCAAATCTTTAACAAGAGCTGGCTCATCAAGTTGAATACGAGTAGCACCAAGCTCTGCCAATTTTGCAAAAACATCTTGGTATGCAGAAACAAAGCTATCTACGAAGTCTTCAGCTTTTACACCATCTTCAAAGTCAGACAATTGAAGGAAAGTGAATGGTCCAACCACAACTGGACGTGTATTAAGACCCAATTCTTTTGCTTCTTGGTACTCATCAAAAATCTTGTGACCAGCAAGTTTAACTTCTGTTGTTTTTTCAAATTTAGGAACGATGTAATGGTAGTTAGTATTAAACCATTTTTTCATAGGAAGGGCACGAACATCCCCTTTTTCACCTTGGTAACCACGCGCCAAAGCAAAGTAACGTTCAAGATCTGTCAAATCCAAGTTTTGAACAGATTCAGGTAGGACGTTGAAAAGGAAAGCTGCATCAAGGAAGTTATCGTAATGTGAAAAATCATTTGAAGGAATTTCAGTGATACCCTTCTCTTTAACAATATTCCAGTGTTTTGCACGCAAGTCTTTGGCTGCTGCTAAAAGTTCATCTGCAGTAATTTCATTTCTAAAGTATTTTTCTGTTGTAAATTTTAATTCGCGGAATTCACCCAAACGTGGGAAACCAATGATAGTAGTTGACATCTTGTGTCCTCCTCTTTGTTGTTGAACTTATCTTACCAAAGAAATGGGTAGCTGTATAATTGCTATTAGTTTTCTCTATATATAGTTTTAGACTATATCCTATAAAATAAAGGGTTTCCGACTTCTGTTATCTCCTTTTGCTTAGATATCATTATAGCTAATAACTATATATCGACTTACTAAATCCCTTTTTATATCAAAAAATCCCTAGACTTTTGTCTAGAGACTCTATTATTTACTAGGATTAGAACACTAAGCTCTATAAGTGCTCAGTACCCTCTCTTGAAGCCAAGATGATGTATAAGACATATTCTCACTATTGTAACTATTCCAAATAAAATAACCAAAAATAGCCAATACTAATAAGAAACAAATTCCCAAGACGGCTAACCATATGATTTGTTTCTTTAAGCTATCATACTCACTCATATAGCCATTATGAAGTTTAATGAGTTCATTTCTTTTTTTGTTACTTGACTCTTTAGCAATAGCTATTTCTAGCTCGTACATCTGGTGCTTCCATGAATTCTTAGAAGTGCCTTTTTTCATTTTATTGTTTGAAAGGGTGCTGTTGCCTTTCTCAAAGTTATTTTTTTCAGTCATATTTCTCTCTAAAATCTTCTTTTAGTCCCTATCATTATAACATATGTAAAACTATCTGAAAAGTTCATTTGTGATTAAAATTTTGAGAAAGATAATTAAAACATGAAAAAGAACCAGAGGGAAACTTCTTATGTTATACTCTAAGTATGCATAAGAAAACTGTTATTGATTTTAAAGAACTTGGTGTCAGACAAATCTTTACAGACGCCATTAAAGAACTAAAAACAAAGGACATTAAGGAAGTCAAACCCCTTTTAGATGAACTCGAAGCCTATCAAAATGAAGGTTATTATGCAGTAGGTTATATTTCCTATGAAGCAGCCCCTGCCTTCGAGACAAAATTTCAGGTTATTGATGGTCCATTAATGTCTGAGTATCTCCTCTACTTCACTGTCCATGAAACTGTTCAAACAGAGCCTATTCCACTTACTTATGACCTTATTACCTTACCAAAATCTTGGCAAGAGCTAACTTCTGCTGAGGAATACAAGGCTGCTATTGAGCATATACACCACCATATTCGACAAGGTGATACTTATCAGGTCAATTATACTGTTCAACTTCAACAGAACCTGACAGCTGATCCCTTTGCCATCTACAATCGATTGGTTGTTGAGCAAAATGCCCATTACAATGCCTTTATTCAGCACGATGATGTTTCTATCATTTCTATAAGTCCAGAACTCTTCTTTAAAAAAGATGGCGATAAGTTGACTACTCGTCCTATGAAAGGTACTACCAATCGAGGTTTAACAACTGAAACTGACCTTGCACAAGCAAGATGGCTAGCTCAGGACCAGAAAAATCGCTCTGAAAATATGATGATTGTCGATCTTCTTAGAAATGACATGAATCGTATTTCTAAAATAGGAAGTGAAGATGTCAAGAGCCTTTGCCAAGTTGAACAATACTCTACAGTTTGGCAAATGACTTCGACAATTGAAACGCAACTCCTGACAAATAGAAGTTTATGCGATGTCTTCCAAGCACTTTTTCCATGCGGATCGATTACAGGTGCCCCCAAAATAGCAACCATGGAGATTATTAAGAAGGTTGAAAAACAGCCTCGAGGTGTTTATTGTGGAGCTATTGGAATCTTGGTGCCACAGGGACCTAGTATTTTCAACGTAGCCATTCGGACACTACAAATGGAAGAAACCAAGGCTATCTATGGTGTCGGAGGGGGGATTACCTGGGACAGTAACTGGGAATCCGAATACGAAGAAACCAAGCAAAAAGCTGCTGTTCTATACCGTCAGGACCCAAAATTCGATCTCATTTCTACCGGTCGTATTCATCAAGGAAAACTTCTCTTTCTGGAGGAGCATATAAAACGTTTACAAGAAAGTAGCCAATACTTTGACTATCCTTTCAATGCAGAAAAAGCGCACTATCAAGTCGAAGCTATGTGTCAATCACTAGACCTTAACACAGACTACCGTCTTAAAATATCCCTTGCAAAAGATGGTGAACTGAAGTTTGAACATAGCCAATTAACAAACTTATCTGATGACTTTTGCCAAGCAAGGTTAGTTGAGCAAAGACATCCGTTGGATAGCCCCTATACCTTCTTTAAAACAAGTTACCGTCCTCGCCTTAGTATCGAACCTCACGAACAAATCTATTATAATCACGAGGGACAACTCCTAGAAACCTCTATCGGTAACATCGTTCTTAAAATCGAAGACCAACTCTACACACCACCAGTTCACCTCGGCCTCTTAAATGGCATCTACAGACAAAGTCTTATAGCTGTAAATAAGCTGAAAGAAAAAGTCCTGACTGTAAAAGATCTGAAACAGGCTCAGGCCATCTACGGATGTAATGCGGTGAGAGGGTTGTATGAATTGAAGGTGGAGGGAAATAATTATATCTAAACAAAAAAAGCGAGTTCTTTGTTCTCTCCTACTCTTACTAAAGAAACTTCAATATTCTATTGGTAAAAAAATCAACCATTTAGTAGTAAAATAAAGTATAATACTTACTGATAGTTATTCCAGTTATCTTGACTGAAATGACGAACTATTTGGCTTTAAATTTATTAGCCTTAAAACCGAGTAACAATATAGAAAGGATACAAACCCTAAATGAAAAAATTTAAAGGCTTGACTTCTGCTGAAGTTCAAGCAAGTAAAAACGCTCATGGCGATAATAGGCTCTCTAGTAAAGAGGCTAACTCGCTCCTCTCAATCTTTATCGAAGCCTTCCAAGATCAATGGATTCTTATCCTCTTGGCTGCCTTAGGATTAAAAATCATTTTCAACTTTGTTGGAATGATTTTCCCTGCTATTGGTGAAGCTAATTGGTATGAGGCTATCTCACTAATTTTCGCCATTTTGATGTCTACAGGATTCTCAGCAGTTTCACAATACCGCAATGAGCAAAAGTTCAACACTCTTCAAGAAGAGGCTTCGAAAACTAATGCTAAAGTTTATCGTGATGGTAAACTTAAAGAGGTTCTCGTTGATGATATTGTAAAAGGTGATCAGATTCTCCTTCAATCAGGGGACAAGATTCCAGTTGATGGTATCATCTTGGAAGGTGAGTTAAAAGTCAACCAAGCTGTCCTTAATGGTGAAAGTGAAGATGCTAAAAAACTTCCTCTTGGTGATCAAAAAGAGCCAGACTCTTCGGATCTCTTTACAGAGCTCAAAGTCTTCCGTGGTACAGTTGTTACTTCGGGTGAAGGTGTTATGGAAGCTACACAAATTGGTGATAACACCGTTCTTGGAAGCATCAATACTTCTCTTCAAGAAGATAGTAAAGATTCACCATCTAAAGAGAAACTTAACAAGCTTGCTGGTAATATCGGTGTCCTCGGTTATAGTGCAGGTGCTGCATACTCAGTAATCAACCTTGTATTAGGCTTTATTGCACTTAATAAGGCTAATAACCTCAATGGTGGTTCAATCTTCCTTCTTATCATTGAAACAATTCTCTTTGCGGTTACAATCATCATCATGGCCGTTCCAGAAGGTCTTCCAATGATGTTGGCACTCGTTTCTTCAATGAACTCAGGACGACTTTTAGCTCAAAATATCCTGGTTCGCCATCCTGATACCATTGAAACAGCCGGATACATGAATATCCTCTTCAGTGATAAGACTGGTACTATCACTGAAGGTAAACTATCTGTAGTTGACTTCTTCCTTGCTGATGGAACACTTTATGCAGCTACTGGTGAAACTGACGCTCCTGATTTTGACACAATGTCAGATAGCCTTAAAGCTGAAATGATTAATGGTATCGGTCTTAATAACGACGCCATGGTAGCTGATGGCAGTGCTGTTGGTAGTAACGCCACTGACCGTGCACTTCTTGATTTCCTTATCGGACGTTCTCAACTTGATTTTGATACAAATACAATTACTGAGAAACAACAATTCAACTCAGCAACAAAATTCGCAAGTGTAACGACTAAGGACGGAAAAACTTACATCAAGGGTGCTCCAGAATTCATCCTAAATGACTGCTACTACTATCTTGATAAAGATGGTAATAAACAAAACTTTACAGATGATATTAAAGCTCGCTTCCAAGATTTATCATTGGAACAAGCTAACCGTTCAATGCGTTTGCTTGCTATCCTAAATACAGATGGTAATGATAAAGTCTTGATTGGTATCGTATGTATCCGTGATAACGTTCGTTCTTCAATTAAACAAACTGTTGAAACAATGAATTGTGCAGGTGTTCAAGTAGTTATGGTAACTGGTGACCGTAAAGAAACCGCTGTTGCTATCGCTAAAGAAGCCGGTATCGTTACTGGAGAAAATGACCTTGTTCTTACTCACGATGAACTTTCTGCCCTCTCAGATCAAGAACTTAAACAACAATTACCTCACTTAAAAGTGGTCAGTCGTGCCCTTCCAATGGATAAAAAACGTCTTATTGAAGCAGCTCAAGACCTCGATATGGTCGCTGGTATGACAGGTGATGGGGTCAATGACTCACCTGCCCTCAAATCAGCTGATGTCGGATTCTCAATGGGTGATGGTACTGAAGTCGCACGTGAAGCCTCAGATATCGTTATCTTGAATAACTCATTGACTTCGATTGAGAAAGCCGTCCTCTATGGACGTACTATGAGTAAGTCAGTAAGTAAATTCATTATCTTCCAGTTAACCGTAAACGTGACTACAATTGCTATGTCACTTCTCTCACCACTCTTGGGCCTCAAAGAACCATTTACAATTATCCAAATTCTCTGGATTAACCTTATCATGGACACACTTGCTGCCCTTGCCTTTGGTGAAGAGCCTACCCTAGATCGTTACATGAATGAAAAGCCAGTTGCTAAGAAGGCAAATATTCTTACTGGCTATATGAAATCTGCTATTGGTGTAGCTAGCGTCTTCATTACTCTTGTATGTTTAGCTATTCTTAAAAATGTTGGTGGTATCCAAGACTTTATCACAAATGGAACTGGCAACTTTGAAATGGTAACAACATTCACCTTTACAGTATTTATCTATGCTGTCATTTTCAACTCACTTAATACACGTAGTAATGGATTCAATGTTTTTGAACATATCGGCGAAAACAAGAAATTCTCAATTGTAATGATTTCTATTGCTGTCGTTCAAACCTTGATCATCCAATTCGGTGGTAAAGTATTTAGTACCGTTCCAATGGACGTTCAACACTATATTGTTGCACTTCTTATCGCAGTTTTAATCATCCCTGCAGATTTAATTCGAAAAGCTCTAACTAAAAACAAATAACTATCTGTTTAACGTATTATAAAACTTAAAAGGATAAAAAGGATTGGGAGTTATCCCAATCCTTTTTAATAATTTCCGAAGGTAATACCGTGGAAAGATCATAACATAAAAAGACTTTAACAAGCCTTTTTGATTTATTAAGTAATGCTACTTAAACTGACTAGGAGCCCCTGTATAACCTGCCCAATCCTTACTATAAAAGCGGTCGTTCAAGTTATAGCTAGGTGCAGGTGTTGGATTACTTACAAATGGATCAACAGCCTTGTCAAAGGCTACCCAACCTTTCCATCCCATATGAATGGTATCTTGCATGAAGTAAGGTTGATCTCCATCTTTTGAAAAATCGGCAATATTGGTAAAGCCTTGACTTTCCAATTGATAACGGATTTTAGAAACCGTAGCATCATACATTTCCTGACTTAGTCCCGTATAAGCCATCCACTTGCTATTAACAGGTGGGATGACAAAGATGACGTTAGTATTTGACTTAGCAAATTGATTTAGCACCAACTGCAGATCACCGTATTCTTGTGAAACTTCATACGAAAGATTCTTTTGGAAACCTTTAAGTTTACCAATCTTTTTAGCCAAACGTTTCTTATAGAAACGGTCATCGATACCAAAGTCGTTTGACTTGGTATGGGCTTCTGCATCTCTTACGGCAACCTGGTCAAGTGCCTCATAAGAGAGAGTATCTGGCAACTCTTTAAGATAAGGAAGAACCTTCTTGTCGTAATTTGCATTATTTGATGCTGCAAAAGGACTGAACAAGGCATCTTCTCGCTTATTAAGCTCTGCCATAAATTGAATATAAGTCTTATCAAGAGAATTTAAATCTTGCCCATTAGCCACTTTAGAAAGTTGAGATTTCATAGTAATCTCAGGTTTCATCTCTAAGATACGCTGAGCGGCATATTGAGAATTTGCATCCGTCTGATTTTGACTTAAGAAACTACTAAGTTGGTCGTTATTGTAGAACTGCTGGAAAGCCGCAGAATTGTAACCTTTTTTAGTAAACCACTGTGGTGACAAGACGTAGACTGCTGTCCCATTTTTCAATTCGGGAAGCATTTGTTGCATTCCCAAATATTGGTTTAGAGAGGCAGCCCCACGTTGTCCAATAAAATATGGGCGATAGTTACGGTCGTATTTTTCAGCTAAAACAGCTGGATGAAGGGCATCAAAACGCAACCACTCACTAGACCCAAAGAAAGGGACAAATCGATGATTCTTATCAGAAAGAGCTGTCGTCTTATTAATACGGCTCTTAAAGTTCTCATTTGTCAAGGTTACTGCGCTACGTTTTTCAACCTCATAACTATGTTTTCTGCCTTGAGGGTAGGAAAAAATAACTACTACTACCAAGACTAAGGCACAGATTATAGGGCCAAAAATTTGCCATAAACGCTTAAGCATTGCGAAGCTCCGTTACCCCTTCAACAATCTTATTAGCTGTGTTCCAGTCATCACGACCAAATTCTGAAACTGGCACACGAATATCGAAACGTGATTCCAATTCAACGATAAGCTCAACTGTTCCCATAGAATCGAGAACACCAGCATCGAAAAGATCTTCATCCATCATGTCTGAAACATCTTCCATGAAGAGTTCATCAATAATTTCAATAACTTCTGATTTTACATCCATTTTTATAATTCCTTTACTTATTTTTTAGTGAACCAGAGATCATTCAAGAATCCAGAGAAAATCAAGAATGACAACATAACAGTGTTAAATGTAATAAAGATTCCCAAAGCCTTCGTCCATTTATTATCAGGAAGTGGCTCAAGACCAGCTTTCTTACGTTCTTTATTAATGGTCTTCTTCTTACGTAACCAGGCATCATTAATTCCTAGACCAATACCATGGAAAATACCATAAGCAATATAGTACCAAGTAACTCCATGCCAGAATCCCATAACCATCATATTAATGACATAGGCCACATTTGATGTCGTGTTACGGTTTTTAAAAACTTTGTTACGCATCAAAACCATAACCAAACGCATAAAAACAAAGTCACGGAACCAGAAAGACAAGCTCATATGCCAACGATTCCAAAATTCTTTCAAGTCTCGTGAGATGAAAGGTTTGTCAAAGTTGATTGGGCTCTTAATCCCCATAAGGTATGATGCTGCCAAGGCAAACATCGAGTAACCCGCAAAGTCAAAGAAGAGATCAAAACCGAAAACATACATGACACCAAGTGTTGGTAAATTAAAGATACCACCCTGAGCCAAAGCTTGTGCTTTCAGTGAAGGCAAGAGCATACTTCCGAAAATCTGAGCCAAAACAAACTTATAGAGGAAACCAAGCATGATATATTTGACAGCTTGCTCCAACATATTCATCAGCTCGTCTCGCTCAGGAATCGCTTGGTAATCTTCGTTAAAGCGTTTGAAGCGATCAATAGGACCACTCGTAAAGGTTGGCATAAAGAGCATGAATCGGAGGAATTCTCCAAGTGTAAACTCTTTTAAGACACCATCCCGCATCTCGATAATCATACCAACTGATCGGAAGGTCAAGTAAGAAATGCCAAGAAAGTTTAAGAGTGACTGAGTACCATTTATCGCAGGCTCTACCTTAACAAAAATCAAGGGAAGGACTACAAGAAATGAGTGTAAATAGAAAACCCATTTATTGTCCTTTTTACTACGGTAATGTTTGTAGGAATAAACCCAGATGATTTGCCAAACGATATAGAAAAGTAAGGCTAGTAATTGGCTAGCATGTGTTCCTGTCAGAGCGAGAACAATAAAGGCTAGACTGACCAAACATTCATAAATCGCAAAACGCTTTTTAAAGAAGAGACCCACAAAGATTGGCAATAGAGCTAATCCAAGATAGATAAAATAGAAGGGATTACCGTAGGCTTCTAAATGGGGGAGCTGTTTCAAGAAGTCAATCATCGGTTGTTAACCTCACTGATAAGACCCTTGATATCGATTTTCCCATTTGGTGTTAAAGGCAAGCTCTCACGATAGAGGAACTTAGTAGGCATCATGTAAGACATCATAATATCTTCTAAGTCAGCCTTAATCGCCTTGGTGATATCAATTTCACGTTCAAACTGCTCACGAACACCATCCTTAAGAATCACATAAGCCAAGAGGTTCTGAACCTTATGGTCTTTATTGTAACGTGGCACAGCTACTGCTGAATCAATATACTTAGACTTATTAAGGTTTTGTGAAACATCCTCTAACTCAATACGGAAACCATTAAATTTAATCTGGAAGTCCATGCGTCCACCGTAAAGAAGGAGACCTTCATCAGTCATCGTTCCCACATCACCAGTATGGTAGGCAGGAAGGCCATTAAACTCGAAGAAGGCTTCAGCAGTCTTTTCAGGATTATTCATATAGCCTTTTGAAACTGCTGGTCCTGATACGATGATTTCACCCTGTTGACCATTTGGAAGGATATTGCCATCCTCATCGATAATATAAGTTGGTGAATCTTCCTTGGTATAACCAATCGGCAAACGCTTAAGGTTAGCCAGCATCTCATCAGTTACTGCTACTGCTGATAAGGCTACAGTTGCTTCAGTTGGTCCGTAAGCATTAATAATACGTGCTTCTGGGAAACGTTGGCGAAGCTTTTGAGCAGTCTTGACAGTCAACTCTTCTCCATCAAAATAGAAATGCGTAATTTCTGGCATCTTCTCTGCATTGAAGTCTTCAGACAACATTGCCATATCTGCAAAAGATGGTGTTGATGTCCAAATGGCAATTGGAAGTGAGAAGATCGTTTCAAAGAGCTTCTTGAAGTCCTGTGTAATAGCTGAAGGAAGAGCATAAAGTGTTCCTCCAAGTGCCAATGTAGGTGCCCAGTACATTACCGATAAGTCAAATGAATAAGGCGGTTGAGCCAGCATTTGTGGACGTGTTGGAGTCGCAAATTCCTTGTCCGTAATCATCCAGTTAGTGAAACTGAGGAGATTATTGTGTGAAATTTGTACCCCTTTAGGCTTACCTGTAGTTCCTGATGTAAAGATGATGTAATAAGTATCATCCCCCTTAACAGGATGAGTCACTTCGTAGCTAGTCTTGCTTTCAAAAGCTGCTATCACTTGGTCCAATGTTAGGATTGGAGCTTGGACATCCTCAAGTGGGAAGTCATTGATAGCAATAATCAGACTAGGCTCTGCTACTTCAACAATTGCCGTCACGCGCTCAAGAGCTGAGTGACTGTCTATTGGAATATAGGCGTGACCAGATTTAGTCAAAGCGACAAAAGTTGCCAACATTTCATACTCATGACCGCCATAAACCACAACAGGTGATTTTTCTGGAATATCAAGACTATCAATCTTGGCAGCTAGGCTATCCGAATCAGCTTTTAAGTCACCGTAAGTATGAACTTCCCCTAAAATATTGTAAACAGGAAAGTCAGGTTGTGATTGAGCAAACTGCTCAATCGTTTCGATCATATCTTTAATTTTTGTATTCGTCATTATTCTTCCTAAAATTCGTTATAGATAAAATTACCTTGACCTTGTCCTAGGTAATTGTAGAGATAAATTAGGGCCATAAAAATGGCGAAATAAAGCAAGGTTTGTCCTAAAAATACCAGGACGTTTTTATGTTTTAACATTCTAATTTTCGATACCTTTTTTTATATAATATCCTCTTTAGTTTACCATCTTATCAGTATTTTTTCCAATAAAAAAGAAAAAATAACTAAATTTCATTTCTTTTTCATTAATAAGTTTCCGTGATAAATGATTGGCTAAAATCATAAAAAAACAGAGCTTAAAAGCTCTGTCGGATTTAACTATTTTGTGTCTTTTGGGCCGTCTGCATACGATAGTACATTCCCTTAGCTTGCATCAGTTGTTCATGGGTTCCGTGTTCAACGATATCTCCATTATTCATGACCAAAATAAGGTCCGCATTTTCGATGGTAGACAATCGATGGGCAATGATGAAACTTGTTCGACCTTTCATTAATTTAGCGAAGGCCTCTTGAATGAGGAGCTCTGTACGGGTATCGATACTAGAAGTGGCTTCATCCAAGATTAAGATTTTAGGCACATTGACAAATATGCGAGCAATGGTCAAAAGCTGACGTTGTCCCTGAGAAAGGGATTGCCCAGCGTCATTCAAGTAGGTGTCATAGCCTTGAGGCAACTGCTGAATAAAGAAATCTGCGTTGGCAGCCTTGGCCGCTGCTATAACTTCTTCACGACTGGCTTCTGGATTACCATAGGCAATATTATCATGAATAGTGCCAACCTCAAGCCAAGTTTCCTGCAAGACCATCCCAATCTGTTTCCGAAGACTCTCACGAGTATAATCGGTAATAGGTCTACCGTCCAGTAGAATGTTCCCCTTATCCAAATCATAGAAACGCATAAGTAGGTTTATCAAGGTAGATTTTCCCGCTCCTGTAGGGCCAACAATGGCAACAGTACTTGCTTCAGGGATTTCAATGCTCAAATCCTTGATAAGAGGTTTATTAGGCAAATAGCCAAATTGGACATGATCAAATTGAAAACGTCCCTGCACATCTGCTTCTTCCAAGACCGCCTTACCTGTTTCTGTTATTTCCTCTTCATCCAATATCATATAAAGGCGATCAGCACAGGCCAAAGCACTTTGAAGTTCAGATAGAACAGATGAGATATCATTAAAAGGTTTCGTATACTGAGTCACATAATTTAGGAAGGTAGTCAATTGTCCCACTGTGAAAGCACCACCCGACATGATTCGATAGGCCCCAACACCTGCAATAAGAGCATAGATCAGACTATTAACAAAACGTGTAGCTGGGTTAACTGCTGACGAATAAAAGATAGCACCCTGTGAATAATCAGCATACTTACCATTGACGTCTTTAAAACTCCTAACCATCTGGTCTTGAGCATTTAGACTCTGTACTAAAGCTTCTTGAGTCAGACTTTCCTCAATCAACTGAGTCTGCATGCCTCGCCATTTAGTTTGATTGCGATAGAGTTGATAGCTCTTCTTTGCGATAAAACGTGCCACAAGCATTGACAGAGGCGTCATCACTAGAACTAAGAGCATCATGAACCAGTCTAAGCGAGCCATGGTAATGATTATGACAAAGATAGTCAAAAGCCCAACGAAAAATTGGTTAAAGACCATGAGAAGTCCGTTGTTTAACTGATCGCTATCTGTAGTCACACGGCTAACCATGTCTCCAGTTCCTTGACGATCAAGATAACTAAGTGGCATAGCATGAATTTTCATCATGACTCGTTCACGTAAACTTTCGCTATATGAATAAATTAATCGATTATAAATCAAAGGGTTAAGCCACTGGATTGCACTATTAGCTAAGATAACTACAAGCATCTGCCAAATTAAACGTGACATCAATAGAACGGCGTTCATCTTAAGAACAGCGTCCACTGCATCACCAATTAAGATAGGTAAGTAAACCGTTAAGGCAACTTGAATAATGGTCCCAACAGTTGCTAAGGCAAAGAGGTAACGCTGACTTAAGATATCTCTACTTAAACGTTTAAGCGTTGATTTATTATTTCTAGCCTTCATCAGCGACCTCCTTTTGATGTTGAGAATAATGAATGTCTTGATAGAGTTTATTTGTGGCAAGCAATTCTTCATGATTACCTAAGCCAACTTGATGTCCCTTATCAAGCACCAAAATTTGATCAACAGCTTTTAGACTATTTGTTCTTTGCGAAATAATAATCAAACTCGTTGATTTAAGATTGTCTCTGATAGCCGCTAGTAGACGACTTTCAGTCAAGTAATCTAGGGCTGAAGTGGAGTCGTCCAAAATCAAGAATGGTGCTGGTCTCATCAGCGCACGCGCAATAGTCAAACGTTGACGTTGACCCCCCGAAAAATTACGGCCAAATGACTCAACTGGCTCATCTAAACCAAGATCTTTGTCTTTAACAAAATCAGCAGCCTGAGCCATGTCAAGAGCATGCCAGAGTTCTTGCTCACTCGGTTCGTGGTCAAGTCCTAATGACAAGTTTGAACGAATAGTTCCTCTAAATAGCTCAGCTTTTTGCGGGACGTAGGCAACCCAAGAACGCCACTCTTTAAGGTTTTTTGGTGATTTTTGATCTTTGAAAATAGCTAATGAACCAATCTGAGGCTGATATAAGTTCATGATTAAGTTCACCAATGTCGATTTACCCGAACCAGTACCACCAATAATACCCAGTGACTCACCTCTAGCAATCTTTAAATCAATCTCTTGTAGTGACGGTTGACTAGCTGTCGGATAGGTAAAGGTCATGTGGTCAATAGCAAGTCCTGTTTCCGACTGATCTGGTTTTCTTATTGTTAAAGGTGCCTCAATGTCCTCATCTTGGAGTTCAAAAATAGCTTGTACCCTTTTCGCCGAAATAAAGCTCTGGTTAAGATTGGTCAACATCATAGCCAATTTAAGAAGCTCCGTCAAAATTTGCAAGAGATAGTTGACCAGAGCAATCAGCATCCCTTGAGACAAGAGCCCACCTTGAATTTGCAGATTTCCTTGCCAAAGGACAGCAATCAAAGTCATATTAACAACTAGGAAAGTCAAAGGACCAATGAGACTTGCTATCACGCCTGTTTTGAGTTGCCACTTCTTCAGGTCTTTATTAACAGTCGTGAAGTTATCTAATTCACGCTCACTCTGACCAAAGGCACGAATAACCCTCATACCTTCAAGTTGTTGACGCGTATTAGTAACAATTGACTCATTAATCACTCGAATCTTGGCATATAAAGGATTGACGATGCGACTAGCTAGTACAATAATAAGGGTCAATACCAAGACCATACCAAGAAACCAGAGGGTCAAGCGTGGACTGATTCGGAATGCCATAATAATGGCTCCTGTCACAATAATTGGTGCCCTCAAAAAGAGCCTCAAAAATTGATTTATCCCCGTTTGGATTTGAAAGGTATCACCAGTCAAGCGTGTTACCAAACTTGAAGTTCCAATCTCATCCCGCTTTTCCTTTGATAAACGCATGATTTTCGCATAGAGGTCATTAGTCAACACTCGTGCATAACCAACTGCTGCTCTTGATGAAAAATACTGTGCTGAAATAGCAACGACAACACCAATAACGGCAAGTCCAAACAAGACAAAAATCATCAAAAAGAGATGATTTTTGTCTTTATTTGGAATAGTTGTGTCGACAATTCCAGCAATGACTAGTGGGACCAAAAGTTCGAAACTGGCTTCGATTAATTTAAAAACGGGTCCCAGGATGCTGTCTTTGACATATCCTTTAAAATAAACTAATAATGCTTTCATTTGTCTTTCCTTAAGAATGAGGCGTATCCTCTTAGAGACGAGAGAACATACGCATCAAAAAGAGGTTAAACTGCACTTCTTTGGCGTAATAAATATTTCCGCCATTCGTATAAAGTTTTCCGCCACCATAGTACATGGCAACCGGTTGGTAATAGGTGTAAGTTTCTCCACTGATATTTCCTAGACTCGGAGCAACGACATTTTTTGAATAAGCTTTTGCTAATTCGACGGTGTTAACTCCACCATTATCAGCCACATAATCGATATAGGCCTTACCAAAATTATAAGCTTGTACTGC